>WQXZ01000119.1 GCA_009781525.1 Coriobacteriia bacterium
CCGCAGGCTCCAGCCGATTGCCTTATTGATGAAGAACTCCTGTTGGCCGAAGTTGTTGGTGAGGATGGTTGCCAGCAGGTCGGTGTCGGTTTTGTCTTTGTAAGCTAGCTGATGGTTGATAGCTGAGCGACGCAGCCAGATGTTGTCGTCAGTGCTCCAGGCAAGCAGCGTTGCTACTGTTTCGGGATGCCGTTGGGCGATTTCTCCAACCAGTGCGTCCAGCGAATCGACCGTATCCCACCATGACTTGGTAACGATCAGATGCTCGAGTCTATGCAGGTCAGCTGCAACCAAGGTACGCTTGTACTTACCCAGATAATCACAAGCCAGATACTGAAACTCGCGCTCTTGCTGCTGCCAGCATTCGTGGATAAAGTCCCAGTCAATCGGTTGTTTACTGGCTTGCTTGATGAACTCCTTGCTCAACTTGGCGCGCTCAGGTTTCGGGATACCCAGAAACGCAAATTGGTCACGCATGTAGGCGCTCATCTGCACTGCTTTTTCCGGATTTGCCGCTGCTATGAAAGTTTCAAAGATCTGCATTTTCTTCACACCGTTCTGGTTGGTGTTGCCTGGCTCCGTCCGGTGCCGAGTCGGGTTGCTCTGGTGCTGGGTCGGGTGGCTTTGGTGCCGGCGCGGCAAGGGCATGTGACGCGACAAGTGGCGTGTCTTCCGACTCCAGCGCATCCGCCCCAGTTTCCGCCGCCGTCGCCGCTGCTGCCTCCGCTGCGGATTCGCTCCCCGTCGCCGCTGCTGCCTCCGCTGCCTCCACTCGATCGCGAGTAACCGCATCGGTTCGGTATGACTCCCAGCCGCGTTCTCCTGGCTGGTAGAAGGCTCCCCTCTCCAGCCCATCCGGTAGATACTGCTGCTCAACATATCCTCGCTCATCGGTGTGCGGATAAACGTAGCGACCATAGTTCTCTGACCCTGGGCGGTTACGATCCCGCAGGTGATTGGGAACCGCACGCAGAGAACCTCTGCGCACGTCAGCCTGAGCAATCGATATAGCGTTAACAGCTGAGTTGGATTTCGGAGCCAGTGCCATATAGATTGCAGCCTGACTGAGATTGATGCGACATTCCGGGTAGCCGATGCTCTCAGCAGCTTTGAAGGCAGCATGCGCTATCAGCAGAGCTTGTGGGTCGGCGTTGCCAATGTCTTCGCTGGCAAAAATGAGAATGCGCCGAGCTATGAACTTGGGATCTTCTCCACCTTCAATCATACGAGCCAGCCAGTAGACGGCTGCGTCGGGGTCGGATCCGCGCATGCTTTTGATGAAAGCAGATATTACGTCGTAGTGAACGTCTCCCTGCTTGTCGTAGGGCAGCTGGCGGCTGGGCGAGGCATCACGCACCTGATCGGTGTCGATTGCGGTACTGCCTTGGCTGGCGGCGACTTCAGCTGCCAACTCCAGGGTGGTGAGGGCGGCGCGGGCGTCTCCGCCTGAGAGGGTGACGATTGCACTTTGCGCCTCTTGCGTCAGGGTGAAGGTACCGGCGAGACCGCGCTCGCTGGTCAGAGCGTCGGTCAGGATGGCGTCGATGTCGGCATCGGTTAGGGCAGTGAACTCGATGACGCGAGAACGCGAGAGTAGCGGGGTGTTAACCTCGAAGTAGGGGTTCTCGGTGGTGGCGCCGATTAACACCAGCACACGATCTTCGACAGCATGCAGCAGGGCATCCTGCTGCGAGCGCGAGAAGCGGTGGATCTCGTCGACAAATAGAATTGTTCGCCTGCCCTGGTAGGTTAGCGAGTTGGTAGCTCGCTCGATTACGCGACGCAGGTCGCTGACTCCCCCTGAGATAGCTGAGACTTCCGTGAAGTCTGCCTTCGTCATGCCCGCAATAATGCGAGCCAGCGTGGTTTTGCCGGTACCAGCCGGACCGAACAGGATAATCGAGCTCAGCGTGTCGGTTTCTATGGCTGTTCGCAACCAGGTTCCCTGTCCGACGGCATTTTCTTGCCCCACCAGCTCGTCGATGGTGCGTGGACGCATTCGCACCGCAAGCGGTGCGACGCTGAACAGTGCCTGCTGGTTCTGGTCTGCGAAGAGGTTTTCCATGAGGTTATTCTAGCGTAGTAGGGTGACTTGTGCGGCTAGTGTAGCTGGTGGGGCAGCGTAGTGAGGTTGCGCTGTAAGTACTGCCAAGTGAGGTAGCATGCCTTGCGCAATCAACTCTAGTTGCCTTAGCTGTAGGAAAAACTCTGAGACTACGTGGAACTTGCAGTCGCTTGGGTCGCTTGGGTCGCTTGGGTCGCTCGCTTGCAGTCGCTTGCACCACCGCTTTCACCGGCCGGATCCGCTGTACCGACAGGTCTGCATCTTTTGTGCCTGCTGGCTTCACTCGCGACACAAAATTTCCACTTGGGATACAGTTTTTTGCTATTTTGTTAGGTTTTCAATCGTAACCTAACTAGTTTCTGTTGCAAATGCAACGTTTTCATTGCATTTGCAACAGAAACTCTCGATTTTCGAACAAAACCTGTATCCCAAGTGGAAATTTTGAGAAAAAGCTAATATGCTAGTGCTTTGCGATAACTCTTTTGGCTCGGTTCAACCATCTATTACAGCATTGCGTGCTGCAGTAATGTTTTCTTGCCCTGAAGTCGAAGGTTATTCGGAGCAGAGTGGTGCAATCGACCCAAGCGAGTGCAAGTTCGCAGTAGTTGCATGGTTGCATTGTTGCGGCGCAACATCGAGACACTGCGATGCTATGGCGATCGTCATTGCTTCGCACGTGCGAAGCTATTTTCCGCAAACGCATTCTTGGTAGCTCTATGTAAAAGCTAGTCAACAGTTTGTAGCAGCTGCTGTCTTTGCGTATCGACATTTCCTATACTATCCAACAGAGTGTCGGGTAGTGAATGCTGTGTGGCTTACATATACGCAACAAAAAACTAGAGGCTACGGATGTTCTACAACAACCACCTGGTGAGTCCGTCAAGCAATGCCGTACATTACGGCTTCCATGAAGGAGACACGACATGACTGATAATACAGTCTTCACAAGCTCGAACATCGACAGCGTTGTTGTCGATGGCATAATAGACGTTGCCGCAACTGTGCTCTCAGACAGCCGCCCTCTTCCAGAAACAACAACCTTGGATCGTCGCAGTCTGCGGTCGCGTCGGATGATGCGCGAAGCCGTTGCCGACTTGATCTCCGAACAGGGGTTGGGCAACTTCACAGTAGCTGACCTTATGCAGAAGGCAGACTTGAATCGCTCAACCTTCTATAGTCACTACTCTGACCTGGATGACCTGATGCTCACTCTTAAGCAAGAGATTCGCGATGACCTTGATAGCATCCGGCCGCATATTCTCTCGGTTACATTGAAGGATGTCTTGGCTTTTGAGCTTGCAGGTACTCCTCCCAGCGTGACCATCCTGCTGTTTGACACGCTTCGCGAACACGGACATCTACTCCGCGTGCTGCTCTGCCCTAATGGTGACGCACAGTTTCAAGCAGAGCTTCGTGATGAGTTCTGCGCTGATGTTATCCGTTCGATCCTGCACGAGAAATATACAAGAAACCCAAATGCACTGGTTGACTATTACGTTAGCTATTACTCGTCAGCCATGCATGGTCTGATTCGACGCTGGCTTGAAGGCGGAATGCAGGAAGACTCACATGAAATGGCACGAATAATGCTTTCAATCATGTTTCTTAAACCAGGCGATTCTATAAAACTCAAGGGAGCAAGGTGACAAACGAAATCAAGGTAAACACTGACGAGGCTGATTCCGGTACGGAGGCGCACGAATTCGCAGCAGCCACGCGAGCAAACATCGACCCCCAAGCACACGGCGACCCGAAAGGCGACCTACACGGCAGCCCCCAAGCACACGGCGACCCGAAAAGCGACCTCCACAGCAACCCACAAGACTCGCTGCATCTGGGCATCGATGTAGGCTCCACTACTGTCAAGCTGGCGGTTCTGGATCATGACTGGCAAATGCGCTACTCCGAGTATCGCCGCCACCACACCGACATTCGCGCAACCATAACCGAGCTGATCCAAAACGCCATGGCTGTCTACAACGACAGCCCCATGACGGTAGCCATTACCGGCAGCGGCGGATTGCTGCTTGCCCAGTGGCTGCAGCTTGACTTCATCCAGGAGGTAATCGCTTCCAAAACTGCAGTCATCTATTTTATCCCCACTACTGACGTGGCTATTGAGCTCGGTGGCGAGGATGCAAAGATCATCTACTTCGGCAGCGGCATTGAGCAGCGTATGAATGGAACCTGCGCTGGTGGTACCGGTAGTTTTATCGACCAGATGGCAGGCCTCCTGAACACCGACGCCGACGGCTTGGACAAGCTGGCTGAGAGAGCCACGACGATCTACCCGATTGCGTCCCGCTGCGGAGTTTTTGCTAAATCAGACGTGCAACCCCTCTTAAACGAGGGGGCTAAGCGCGAAGACATTGCTGCTTCTATCTTCCAAAGCGTTGTTACCCAGACTATCTCTGGTCTGGCTTGTGGTCGCCCGATTCGTGGCAATGTGGCTTTTCTAGGAGGGCCGCTACAATATCTGCCGCAGCTGCAATACCGCTTCGAGCAGACTTTGGGGCTGTCGGAAGATGAGGTGATCCACCCAGAAAATGCTCACCTCTTTGTTGCCAAAGGAGCTGCCATTGCCGGCGCAAAAGGCGAGCTTATGACCTTGACCGAAATCAAGCAACGCCTGCAAACACTAGGAGACACCCAGGGCAGCGAGGTAGTTCGCCTGGATCCGCTATTCAGCAGCCAGGCAGAATTCGAGCAGTTCACCGCCCGTCACGACAAGGCTAAGGTGCCAAAGGCATCGCTTGTAGACTACCGCGGTGTCGCCTACCTGGGTATTGATGCTGGCTCGACCACTTTCAAGCTTGCCCTGGTCGGCGATGCCGGACAACTGCTCTGGACGCATTATTCAAACAACTTGGGAGACGTTCTTGGCACTGCGAAGGCAGCTATCAGTGCGCTCTATGACTCTCTGCCCACCGATTCTGAAGGCAACCCGCAGGTAATACTGGGACACGCAACAGTTACAGGCTATGGAGAAGGACTCCTGCTTGAAGCTTTGCAAGCCGACTCCGGCGAGATAGAAACCATTGCACATCTGCGTGGAGCGCAGGCATTGCTCCCTGATGTCGACTTCATCTTGGATATTGGCGGGCAGGACATGAAATGCCTGCGAATCCACGACGGAGTAATCGAGCACATCATGCTCAATGAAGCCTGCAGCAGCGGTTGCGGATCGTTTATCGAAAGCTTCGCGCTCTCGATGGGCATGGATGTAGCCAGCTTTGCTCAAGCCGCCTTAACCGCTGCAAATCCGGTTGACCTGGGTAGTCGCTGCACGGTGTTCATGAATTCCCGCGTCAAGCAGGCACAGAAAGAAGGAGCCACTGTCGGCGACATCTCTGCTGGACTGAGCTACTCGGTTATCAAGAAC
>WQXZ01000120.1 GCA_009781525.1 Coriobacteriia bacterium
GCTGAAGATCTGGGTGATAGTTGCTTTGTCTACTGACATAATCAACCTAGACTTCCATGACCTCAGCTTCTTTTAGCTGCAGTACCTCATCGACTTTGACTATATGATTATCAGTCAGCTTCTGCACCTGATCCTGAGCTCGCTTGACCTCATCTTTAGATACATTCTCTTCCTTGACCAGCCGGTCAAGCTGAGTATTGGCATCTCGACGCTCGTTGCGTAATGCGACTTTTGCATCCTCAGCTGTCTGGCGGCATTGCTTAACCAGTTCGCGTCTACGCTCCTCTGTCGGAGGAGGAAACGGCAGGCGAATCACGCTGCCATCTGAGGACGGTGTGATACCCAGGTCAGAGGCTTGGATCGCTTTAACCATGTCATTGATGATCTGCTTATCCCAAGGCTCAACCATCAAAAGCTGCGCTTCTGGAGTCTTTACTGCTGCCAGCTGCGTTATTGGGGTTGAGGTTCCGTAATAATCAACCATGATTCGTTCAAGCATCACCGCAGATGCCCTACCAGTACGAATGGTGGCTAGTTCGCCAGAAAGATTGGTTATGGTTTTGCCCATCTTTTCTTCAGTTCGTAACAAAATATCTTCAATCATCATTACTCCTAACCCTTGAATCGTTTTTCTCCCCAGGTCAACTGCGGCAATCAGTATACTGTTGTGCCAACCGGCTCACCGCTCAATACCTTTTGCATATTGCCGCGAACGCCGAGGTTAAACACAACCAGAGGTAAGCTATTCTCCATACATAAAGATATTGCTGTACTGTCCATGAACTCTAGCCCCTGGGTCAGTACTTCCATATAGCTGATGCGGTCGAACTTCCGAGCCTGAGTATTTTTTACTGGATCAGAATCGTAGACCCCGTCGACCTTGGTTGCTTTTAATACTACCTCAGCATCGATTTCACAAGCCCGCAGTGCTGCTGTTGTGTCGGTCGTGAAGAATGGGTTTCCTGTGCCTGCAGCAAATATGGTTACGCGGCCTTTCTCAAGGTGGCGGATCGCGCGGCGACGGATGTAGGTCTCGCAGACTTCTTTCATCTCAATGGCGCTCATGACACGTGTGTCGACGCCGACCTTCTCTAGGGCATCTTGTAGGGCGAGGCAGTTCATGACGGTAGCAAGCATGCCGATATAATCTGCTTGCGCCCTCTCCATTCCGTCAGTAGACCCTTTCAAGCCGCGAAAGATGTTACCGCCACCCACAGTAACAGCAAGTTCTATGCCGATTTCTTTGATCTCTTTAATTTCGTCTGCCAGGCCTTTTAGTACCTCAGCATCGATGCCATAGCCCTGATCGCCAGCCAAGTGTTCGCCGGACAGCTTTAGCAGCACACGGTTATAGACGAATGTCGAATCTATACTCACCAAAACACCCCAGATTTCTTTACTCATTGCGCGCTAGTAATGTCTGCTCGTGTGAAGCAGCGCTCATCACCTTAAACCACGCATGATGGATGCGATCTGAACAAAAGCCTCTCTGGGTAATTGATTATATCAAGCAACCTTTACTTTGGCACCGACAGAGTTGAATTAACGGGAATCCGGTGTGGACTGTTCCTGGCAGGCTTACAGCAGCCACACGCAGCGCCGCCGCACCCAGTGTGCCCCGCGCAGCCGCCCGCGCTCCCGCACAGCCGCCCGCGCCCCACACGCAGCGCCTCGCACCATTCGCACCACAGCCGCGCTCCTCTCGCCACCTCGCTGTATACCCGCTACAAGCAGAAAGCGCGTGCGGGTTTTTCCCTACACGCGCTCTTCTTTTGTTTATTAGTTACTTGAGGTTATGCCCCCTCAAGACTAATAGCTTTTCTAGCTGGTATTACCTGCTAGTCGGCTGGCTTGTTCAGTGCTTTGCTCTTGAAAGCAAACCACATGATCAGACCAAGCGAAACACCACCGATGATGTTGCCAATGGTTACCGGAACCAGATTAGCGCAGAAGCCCATAAAATCTAGATGGGCGATTCTGTCAGCACCAATACCGTAGAGCTCAGATGCCTTTTCTACATAGGCTGGGTTCCATGAGGCAAACAGACCGGCGAATAGATAGTACATATTAGCAATGCTATGCTCGAATCCAGCCAACACGAACGACATAATCGGGAACCAGATAGCGAATATCTTGCCAACAATGTCCCGTGCGCTGAAAGCGAACAGTACTGCAGCACAGACTAAGATGTTACATAGCACACCTGAAGCCAGTGCGGTCGGAAAAGCAATCGTTGCCTTTGCTACAGCAACGCGAATGGTAAAAGCACCAAGTGCGCCACCTGTATATGCCCAAGTGTTTGCAGCAGCTACGATTGCAGCAATGATAATCGAACCAATCAGATTACCAGTGTATACAACTACCAGATTCTTCAGCCATCCCAGCAAAGTGATTTTGCCTTCCATCAGGCCTTCTATCATCAGGCAGTTACCGGTGAAGAGTTCTCCACCAATCATAACAATGAGCATCAGGCCAAGTGGAAACACAGCGCCGCAAACAAAGCGGGCGACGCCCACGTCTGCGATATTGTGCATGGCCACAGCTGAACAAACCGCTCCGAACGAAATAAACGCTCCAGCGGCAATGCTCAGCAGCAACATCTTTAGAATTGGCATATTAGCTTTGGTGACTGCGGCATTGATCGCCACATCGCAAACCTCAGCCGGAGTGTTGTAATTGTTATTCATTTTAAGATTACGCCTCCATAGACTTTACTTGACGCTACGCTTGGCAGCTTCAACCACATGCTTGATCAGCACAGAAGTGGTTACAGTTCCAACTCCACCAGGTACTGGTGTGATAGCTTGAACAATCGGCTCAACAGCAGCATAGTCAACATCACCGCACATTTCGTCATCAACGAAGTTGATTCCGACATCAACAACGATCTGTCCCTCAGTGAAGTAAGCTGCGTCCAGCATCTTACCGCGCCCAACAGCAGCGATAACGATATCAGCCTGGCGAACTACTGACGGCAGGTCGGCGGTACGTGAGTGGGCTACGGTTACAGTAGCGTTGCGATCCAGCAGCATCATAGCTGCAGGCTTGCCAACTACCAGAGAGCGACCGACTACGACAGCGTTCTTGCCCTTGCAGTCAATGTCAAAGTAATCCAGTATCTCCATGCAGGCAGCTGCTGTGCAGGGAGCAAATCCGGTGTCGATACCAGCAAACACTCCTGCCAGTGACAAATCGGTCAAGCCGTCGATATCCTTGGCTGGAGCAAGCATATTACGTACTTTATCCTCGTCGATATGCTCAGGCAAAGGTCTGAACATCAAAACGCCATGCACTGCGTCATCAGCGTTCAGCAGCAGCACTTCATTAATCAGGGCATCCTCTGTCACGTCCAGTGGAAGAACCACGTTCTTTACAGCTACGCCGATTTTCTTAGCGCGGGAGGTTGCAGTTTTCTCATAGGAAATATCGTCTTCGCGCTCACCGACACGCAGAATCGCTAGAGTCGGCTCAACGCCTTGCTTCTTAAGGTCTTCAATGTCATTCATTGCACGCTCATTGATGGCTTCTACCACTTCTGAGCCTTTAAGAATCATTGCCATATTGCCTCCAAACTTATTAGGCCATCGTATCAATCATCAAAATCTTGCTTGCTGACAGAACTCATCTGAGCTGCCTTATACCAAACGATTCAATTGACTCATGTGCAAACTGCTTTTACGACGAAAAACTGATCAAATTACCAATACGGGGTCGGGGATAATTCACCCGACCCCGTAATTGTCAGGACTTACTTTTCAAAACGCGCAGCTACGTCTGCGAAAATGGCATCTGCTTTGGCGCAGTACTCGGCAAGCATTGCACTGGCTTTAACGTTGACCTCTTCAGCATACTCTCTGTCAGTGAATGACATGGTATTGATGAAAACGTTCAAGCTGGCTGCTTGCAGGGCTGCCTTGCAAATGATCACACCACAGCCAACATCGCTGATAGCGATCGGTGTACCCTTTGCAGCAAACTCCTCATGGATGTCTATTGCCTCACAGCAGGCTTCCATAATAGCCATGGGAACACCGCATGCATCGCGCAGGCAGGCTTCCATAACCTCTGCTTTGTAGGCTTTCTCCTCATCTGTCCCACGGGGTAGGCCATAGGCCTTGGACAGAGGCTCAAAAACTACAGCATCCTGGGTGCACAGATCAAAGAAACGTTGCTGGAGTGCATCGGACTTCTCTTTTAAAGCAATGATGTCTTCTTCAACATCGGCAAACTGTTTCTTGCCAACAGTTAATGAACCCACCATGTTGCCTAGCGCTACACCGATTGCAGCAGCTAGAGCTGCAGCACCGCCACCACCGGGAACCGGCTCCTTCGATGCCAATACCTCTACAAACTCTTCGCAGGAGAGTTTTGTGAACTCATATGCCATTAGAACAATCCCGAAATCAGGCCGGTGTTGTCTACGTCAATCTTCTCAGCAGCTGGAACTGGCGGCAGACCAGGCATGGTCATGATGTCGCCGGTCAGGGCTACGATGAAGCCAGCGCCTGCGGAGATCTTCAGGCTGCGAACGCCGAGTTTCCAACCAGTTGGAGCACCAAGCAAGGTTGGATCATCGGAGAAGCTGTACTGGGTCTTTGCCATACAAATCGGCACGTTGCCAAATCCCATGCGGGTCAGCTTGCGAGCTTGTGCCTTTGCGGTGCTGGTCAGTTCGATTCCATCAGCATGATAGATGCGCTTGGCGATAGCCTCGATCTTCTGCTCAATGGTCAGGTCGAGCTCATAAGCAAACTCAAAGTTGCTTCCCTGCTCGCAGATGCGAACGACTTCTTCGGCCAAAGCAGTGGCGCCGTCGCCACCCTTTGCCCAGTGCTCGGCTAGAACAGCGTTAACGCCCAGCTCACGGCACTTGTCCTCGACCAGCTGTAGCTCAGCGGGGGTGTCGCTCGGGAAGGCATTGATGGCTACGACAGCCGGAAGCTTATAAACGTCATTGATGTTGGAGACATGCTGAAGCAGGTTCGGCAGGCCCTTCTCCAGAGCATCCAGATCCTCGGTGCTCAGGTTATCCTTGGCGGCTCCACCATGCATCTTGAGTGCGCGGACGGTAGCAACGATAACGACAGCATCCGGAACCAGCTCGGCAAAGCGGCACTTGATGTCCAGGAACTTCTCGGCACCAAGGTCAGCACCGAAGCCAGCCTCTGTTACGACATAATCGCCAAGCTTCAGGGCGATCTTGGTTGCCATGACTGAGTTGCAGCCATGAGCGATATTGGCGAACGGGCCGCCATGTACGAATGAAGGGGTGCCCTCAAGGGTCTGAACCAGATTCGGCTTCAGAGCATCCTTGAGCAGAGGAGCCATAGCACCCTGAGCCTTCAAGTCACCAGCGGTGACTGGCTGGCCAGCGTTGTTATAGCCGATAACCAGACGTGCGCAACGCTCTTTGAGGTCATCAACAGATGATGCCAGGCAGAGCAC
>WQXZ01000121.1 GCA_009781525.1 Coriobacteriia bacterium
GAAAGCACCATTCTCTGTGGCATATGCAACCGTTTTGTGGCATTTACCACATTTCTGTTGCATATGCAACGTAAAATGAGGCATTTCTGGCGCCCAACCGTAAAAAAGTTGCAGAAAACAGTGGAATCGCGGAATTGGGTTGGTTGTCAGGCTTCGTTGGTTCGGTTGGGTGGAGCGGCGAGTGGAGGTTGGGCGCAGTGGTGGTGGTGCCACCGCGCGGTAGTCGTCAGGACAAGTTCTGCGGAGGCGTTATTGAGACAGGTGGGAAAAGATGCACTCCGTACGAGCCTTACTGGTACCTCCGATTATCTTTAAAAACATCGTGATTTTATCCATTGGTAAAGAGAAGTGAAAAAATGGCACAGATTGACGGTTAGGCTTTGTAAACTGCAGGTTTTTCTGTGAAAACACTCAAGGTTTGTCTGTAAAAGTCCGTTTCATAGCACAGAATTGGACAGACCATACAATTTGGTGCAAGCGATGTGGGCAGTTAGCACAGTACACAGTCGTTTGCTGCAAGTCTTCCAGAGCCCAACCGTCAATCTGTGCCATTTTTTCACTACTTTCTGCCAACGGGCGGCTTGGGGGGTTGCCGTGGGCCGACGGAGGTTTGCGGGAGGCGGCAGCTGCGGTGGTGGAGGTTGATAGGTTGGCGGAGGCTCGCAATCGCTCGCTTGCGGCTGCCTGCCTATCTTGGTGCTGCAACTTTAAAATTGAGTATCTCAGTTTCGTAGAGTATCTCGAGCACCTGCCTATATGAATCTGTCGTTACTATCTGAACGCTGAATTCGATTTCTTTGATTCTATCTATCCCGTCTTCCTCTAAGACCCTCAGAGGAAAGCCAACGGAAATGACCATATATTCAGTCTCACCATCTCTTATGAATGGACTATAGCTTTCGTCAAAAGTAGTATCAAAATGCCTAACCCTGATTCCATTGATAGAACTGTTGTCTATTGATATGCCGATGTCTTGCTCATCGGTTTTCTCAATCATGAGAATCATCTGAGATCCAAAGGCCGGAATCTCATAGAAATCTAATAATGTGACGGTCACGCCTTCATACTCCGCAAGAACTTGGCGATCGATAAGTGAGTTCTGGACGATTGGTATGGGACGATCCGTTGCTGAATCATAGTTAAAAGTGAAAGTGTCAAAGATCTTAATAGCTTGATTGAACATCTCCTCGCTTGATGCTCGTATGTCCACCGTACGAAGCAATCCGTCAAATCCAACAAAAATGTATGAGACACCATAGCCGTCATATGGGATTCCGCCTACTGATGTATAGCTAAGTCGATAGACTGGGTCAAGCAGACTATTATCAAGAGTGACGATGCTCTCTTCCCAATCAAAGACATTATCCGGAAGAATGTGCGGTGTCACTCGATACGAATAAAGTACCTCATCAATACATCGGCTTTTGTAGATGTTAAGAAAGATATCAGCTTCATCGGTTAGTGATGTAATCATTAGTCCATCGCGTACATAGGTTTGATCTGCAGGGTTAAAGTAGCGTAGATAGTTCTCGTCATACCCGAGTTTTTCCCAGTATTGCTCGTCCTCCCACGGGT
Organism: Coriobacteriia bacterium; assembly: GCA_009781525.1. Taxonomy (GTDB): domain Bacteria; phylum Actinomycetota; class Coriobacteriia; order Coriobacteriales; family UBA8131; genus WQXZ01. The sequence continues at coordinate 1,576 of WQXZ01000121.1, forward strand.
TCTTTATAGCAATCCAGCCATCTGGAACTATTAGATATCCCAAATAGTCGTCTCCAGAGTACTCCTCCCCAGTCTGTCTGCTGTTTGACGAGCTCTTACACGCAGGCAGGGAAACACCCAAGCAAAACACAAGAGCGATACAGACATAACGTCTCGTAATACTATTTAGTTTCACTATTGACCTCCCAATGGATTGCATTGCTCCCTGTTCGAGATTATCGCAGAGTATTTATTGCTCTTCAAGCATGCTGCTCTACGATACTGGTATCAGCTTATCCCAATTCGCTCTGCTGGATACCTGCCACGAAACCTACACATCCACGTGTTGCTGCCTCAATAGGCAGCTAGTGCAGCAGCCAGGTCTTTCTTGGACTGAGGGTCTATGACCCAGGCTCCATCAATGCTGCGCTGATAGAAATTCAGGTCGATTGATCTGGATATCAGCTGTCCGCCGCGAAGGCTATCCATGAGAACTTCTCCACATGTTTTGTATGCTTCTTCGATATCGTCGGACTCTGATAGGTTACCTATTATCTCGCCCATGATAGGCATTGCTTCCTCGATTGCAGCTTGAAGGCTTCGTGAGGTGATAACCACATTAACAGTCGCAGTGTCGCCATCTTGAACTATTTCTCCGATCGTGAAATCGAAGTCTTTGAGCCACGCTTCGGCCAGCTCGCGAGGTTCGATGCTGAACTGCTCGCCAACTGCCAGCTGTTCTTGCAAGCTGGCTACCGCTGTGTCGTCGATCATCCTGATGCTCTCAAGCTCTGTCTCGACGGCCTCGTCTAAGGTCCTGGCGATTGGAATGCTGCTGTCTCCGTCCCCAGTATTAGTGAAAACCAATACAAGTGTGATAACAAGATTGACTACGAGAATCGCTGACATTATCAGCATCAAACGTTTTCGCATTCTCTTCCTTTCACTATCGCACTCTGGTCTTTCTCGGGTAGAATCTAAGCAAGTCTGCGCGCGTTCGCTGCGCTTGACCTGCATTGTAACCACGGCAAAGGGGTTTTGGATGTTCGACATCACTTTATCAGCAGCAGAGCTGTTTTTGATCATCGCTCTGGCTTTTATCACTATTTTCATTGTTGTTGCCTCTAGTGTGCGACAGCGCAGGGCTATCGAGCACAACATTGAGAGCACAATTCAGCGCGAACTTGGTGATAATAATCGCCTTAATCAGCAGGCTACCGAGCTGATAGGTTCGCAACTGAACCAGCGAATTTCCGAGCAAACCGATTCACTTGGCTCTCGCATCAGCACTCAGACAGACTCGCTTGATACCCGCGTCACAGAGCAGACAAAAGCGTTGAACGAGCGATTGACGGAGCATACAAGCCAAACCAACGAGCGCCTGGCTGAGCAGAACAAGGCGACAAACCAACAGCTGATAGCACAAAACGAAGCCTTGAATAAGGAGCTGGCACGCAATCGTGAGGAGCTAAGTCGCGAGCTCAAGCAAGTGCGTGAAATCATGGAAGTACGCATTAAAGAGCTGCAGCAGGAGAATTCCAAGAAGCTTGATGAGATGCGAGCAACGGTTGATGAGAAGCTGTCCGAAACCTTGGAAAAGCGTTTTAGCGAAAGCTTCACTCTTATCAGTGACCGCCTGGAATCAGTCCAGCGCGGCTTGGGTGAGATGCAGCAACTGGCTGGAAATGTTACTGACCTGAAGAATATCCTGGCAAATGTGAAGACCAGAGGAAACTTTGGCGAGTACCAGCTCAAAGCCTTGCTTGAAGAGGTGTTCACGCCAGACCAGTATGAGGCGAACTTCGCGCCCAAACCGCGTAGCCAGCAGCGGGTCGAGTTTGCGATTCGCATGCCAGGCAGAGCAGAAGAAGCGGTTTTTCTACCGATTGACTCGAAGTTTCCACTTGAAGATTATCAGCGTCTGCTTGATGCGTACGAGCAAGGCGGCAGCGAGGTCATAGCTGAACAGCGCCGCTTACTGCTGGCTCGCACTCGTCGTTTTGCTCTGGATATTAGGGATAAGTACATAAATCCCCCGCGGACAACCGACTTTGCTGTAATGTTCGTACCAACCGAAGGGCTTTATGCAGAGCTGCTTCGAGAGCCTGGATTTGCCGATAACCTGCTGCGCAATCACAAGGTGCTCCTGGCAGGGCCGACGACTTTTATCGCATTGGTGTCGAGCCTGCAGGTTGGCTTTAGCACGCTGGCAATCGAGAAGCGCTCTAGTGAGGTTTGGAAGTTGCTGAGCTCAGTCAAGACCGAGTTTGCTACCTTTCAGTCGATTCTGGAGCGGGTTGATAAGCGCCTTGAGCAGGCAAGATCCGAGATCAGCACCGCCACACGCAAGACCAGCACTATCCAAAGCAAGCTGAAGGATGTAGCCGAGTTACCAGCTGCCGAAAGCGCCCTGTTGCTAGAAGGCGAAATAGATGATGCGCTGGATAAAGACTACGGCGTTGACGCAGACGATGTCCTTGTAGTGGAGGTCGAGGTCGAAGACTGCTGACGGGGTGGTAAGGTGGTCGTTGCAGGCGGCTTGCAGTGCGCCAGGACGTGACGCGCGAAGGTGCGGTTTGCAGTGCGCTAGCCAGGCTACCCCTGTCGGTTAAAGGCATCAGCAATCGTCATCGATGTGTGATTCATGAAGCGAGTGGTGGCGTAGTCGAAGGTCAGCGTGATGTCATCGATGGTCGGGCCATTACGATTCTTGCCAACAATCAGCTTGGCTGTTCCAAGTGGTGGACGGCCAGCCTGCTCAGCCTCTTTGCGTCCCATCGAGCGATCGATGAATAACACCACATCGGCATCCTGCTCAATACTGCCCGACTCGCGCAAGTCAGAAAGCTGCGGGGTCTTGTCCGACCGCGATTCGACACTGCGTGATAGCTGGCTAAGCACCATAATCGGCACTTCCAACTCCTTCGCGAGTATCTTCAAGCCCCGGGTTAACTCTCCGACTTCGACATAGCGCTGACGATCCTGGCCGGTGCGAGATGGCTGCATCAACTGCAGATAGTCAACAATAATAAAGCCCTTGCCTTTTGGCACATTGCGTAACTGGCGACGAGCCTTTGCTCGCAGCTGAATCAGATTCAGCGACGGATTGTCATCAATATACAGTTCAATAGAGTACAGCTCACCAGCAGCCTTGGTGATCTGATCCCACTGATCACTATTTAAGTTGGCAGTTCGCATATAGTGGCTGTTGACACCGGCTTCAGCAGCCAGAATACGCTGAGTAAGCTGTTCAGAGGGCATCTCAAGCGAGAAGAAAGCCACTGTATTTCCCTCTTTGGCGGCGTTTACAGCCATGTTCATTGCCAAGGCTGACTTACCAACCGACGGACGAGCCGCCAAGATAATCAGGTCGCCCGATCTGAATCCCGCCAAAAGCTGATCAAGGTCAACAAAGCCGGATGGAATACCAACCAGATGCTTCTGGTCCCGCCCCTGCTCCTCCAGCAAATCGCTGGCTTCGATCAGCAACTGGTCGATTTTCTTGAACCCGGTCTCAATGCGCTCTTCGGTCGCTGTCATCAGCAGCCGCTCTGCTTCACTGACAATCTCTTCGGTATCATCAAGCGAGCTGCCAGCCAGATTCTTTATCTGATCCGATGCATCCATCAAGTCGCGCATTAGCGAATTGCGTCGCACAATTTCAATATGATTCTCCCAGTTATAGATCGCCATCGAATTGTTAGCGAGCGTCACCAGATAGCTGAGTCCCCCGACCTGCTCCAGCTCACCTCGGGCTTCAAGCCTGTCGGCCAGCGAGATCTGGTCGATAGGAGTGCGCCTTTCGGCCAATTCAGCTAATGCGGAGAAAATCGCGCGGTGC
>WQXZ01000122.1 GCA_009781525.1 Coriobacteriia bacterium
AGCTGCTGGTTCCAGCCTATATCGCTGCTGGCGCTGACTCATGGAGTGGCCAGCCGATGAATGATAAGCCAATGATCTATGACAAGTACGGTGGGCAGATGATTTTCGGTATGGACATGATCATTCCGGAAGGCGCTACCCAACCGACTGCAGAAATGCCACTTGATGAGGCAAAGGCGATCGGCCAGAACTTTATTGACAAGTACATCATGAACTATGCTGAGAAACCGATTCTCGGTGGTGCTTTTGCAGGACCGGAAGGCTACGACGAGTTTTTCTATGAGGCCTGTCGCGACGCATTCAACAAGATTGCCAGCTAGGAGCCTTAGCTGAACCTGTTTGACAGCAGACATAGCAAGATTTATACAACCTGGAGCAGCCCGCCATTCGGCGGGCTGCACGCCTCAGGTGGCGATGCAGTCCGAATTGCTGCCGCTGACTACCAGGCTGCCACCGGAAGCGCCGGCATCGGTCGCTCCCGCGCTCCGGTGGCGCGCTACCGCGCATGTGCCGCCGCGCCACCGGCGCCCGGGATCGGTCGCTCCCGCCACCACCGCGCCATCGGCGCTTCCACCCCCATTACCCAGCGCGCAACCGCACCCCGCCACCACCGCGCCCTCCTGGTGGCAGCCCGGCGGCAGCTTGCGGCGGCGGAACTGCTGCTAGTGAGACCTACCGGTACCCTGTCGGTGCCCGTCCTGCTCCCTCTGCCAAACCGGAAGCAGTTGGTGGCAAGAAATCGGCTTCGTCGGTGTCGGAGCGTGGTTTTCTTCCCATAATTACTATCGAAAGGTGTATTGAACTGTCATTTTGGCAGGTTTTGCCTTTATTTCTACATTTCCGGGCACCGACGAAGCCGATTTCTTGCCACCAACTGCTTCCGGTTTGGCAGAGGGAGGGCATCAGCAGGCATCAACCCGAGATTTGGTTCGAGCATCAGCACCCACCTCAACGTTTTCAGAGTATGAGCGGGTAAGAGTAAGCAGCCTACATGTAACACTCGTCGGAAAACACCAGGTTTGGCTAAAATGCACTCTGCATAGCATCATAAGTTTGCAGAGTTAACATAAAATGGGGCGGAGGCGAAGATTAACACAACGCAAGCTAATATACTAGTATAGTAGCCACATGGAAATCTTTATTACACATCAGTCAGCGCTTCAGTACTGGCGCTTGCACGAAAAGGCGTTGTACACAAGTCAGAACCGCGTTCGCCGAACAAGGCCACCAACGTACCAGCCAAACCAGACCTTGATCGCACGTGCTAACGAGACGGGGATTGCGCTACCAATAAACATCATGGTGAGCCATAAGAATGTTACACATCCATCATCAGTCATTCGTCACCATGTCCTCAGCGGATTAATCCCTGCCAACAGCTTTGTAGATGTAGGTAACGGGTTGTTCATTGGTTCACCGGAGCTTTGCTTTTTTCAAATGGCAAACACTCTTTCAATGCATAATCTGATACAGCTGGGATATGAGCTCTGCGGAACGTATTCACTGCCAGAAACTGTTACTACCGAGACAGCGATATACAATCGTAAGCCTCTCACCAGCAAGCGAAAGCTGGATGAGTTCGTTTCGCAGATGAACAAAGCTCGAGGGCAATATAAAGCAGAGAGAGCGCTACGATACATCGATGATGGTTCAGCCTCACCAATGGAGACAGCACTGGTTATGTTACTTACCTTGCCAAATGCACTAGGAGGATATGGGCTGCCAACCCCCAAACTAAACGCTCGGATTGTCCCCGCAAAAGCAAACAAGCATAATTCGAGCAAATCCTTCTATTCCTGCGACTTGCTTTGGCTGAAAGAAAAACTTGCTGTGGAGTATGACAGCAACCAATACCACACAGGAGCTGAGCGAATCTCAAATGATGCTCGTCGACGTAACTCATTGTCGTTGCTGGGCATCAATGTCATTACAGTCACCAGCAAGCAGATACATAGTCCAGACGAGCTTGAGATTGTTGCCAGACAACTTGCCAGCAGTCTGAACAAGCGACTCAGACTTAATCACACAAAGTTCTCAGAAGCGCAGCACATATTACGACAAGCACTCTTCCAGATATCGACATAGTTACTGCTTAGCAAGGCAAAGCGCTAACCTACTTAATAATGACTCTTTGAGTAAATATCGATAACTCGATAACCCAGGTCACTACTCGTTGCCAAACCGGAGGCAGTTGGTGGCAAAAAATCGGCTTCGTCGGTGTTCCAGAACCTGAGAGTGGCTGCAAAAACCAACAAGAATGACAGTTTTACGTGTCTATCGATGGTAATTCTGGGGAGAAAACCTCGTTCAGACACCGACGAAGCCGATTTTTTGCCACCAACTGCCTCCGGTTTGGCAACGAGCGGGTTCGAAGGTCGTGAGAGACTGAGATGAGACGGAAAAAGGGTTGCGACTGAAGAGCGACCTGCTTGATGGCAGGTCGCTCTTGAGAATACTTGGTGTCCGGTGCCCGCGGCTTGGTGTGGGCTTGGTGCCCCGCTGCGCCCCCGACCGCCCGCGCCCCCGGCGCTCGGCCCCGCCGCGCCACTGGTGCCCCGCCGCGCCCCCGACCGCCCGCGCCCCCGGCGCTCGGCCCCGCCGCGCCACTGGTGCCCCGCCGCCCCGCTGCGCCCCCGACCGCCCGCGCTCCCGGCGCTCGGCACCGCCGCGCCCCTGGCGCCCGCGCCCCCGGCGCCGGCCTCAGACTACCCCTCTTTGCGTCTGGCTTGGTAGTCGGCTACCAGCTTGCGCGAGATCTCAGCAGGAACCTCTTCGTAGCCTTCGAGCTCTACAGCGTACGAACCGATTCCGCGGGTCATCGAGCGAAGGTCGCGCGAATAGGTGATAACTTCCTTGTACGGAACACGTGCTTTAATTACGGTGCGCCCATTGTCGTCGGTGCTCATACCGGCTACGCGACCGCGTCTTGTCGAGAAGTCGCCCATGATGGTGCCAGCATATTCTTCGGTCACTGTGACCTCGATATTTGCCATCGGTTCCAGCAGGTAGACATCCGCTTTCTCGCATGCCGCGCGAAACGCCAAGCGGCCTGCCTGCTTAAAAGCCATTTCGTTACTGTCGACTGAGTGGTAGGAGCCGTCGTAGACAGCGGCTTTCAGATCGACAAAGGGATCGTCGGTCAGGAAGCCTTCGATCATCGCCTCACGAATGCCCTTATCAACAGCAGGAATCAACCCTTTAGGAATACGACCGCCAACAACCTCATCCAGGAACTCATAGCCACCTCCAGGGTTCGGCTCCAGGCGAACGTAGCAGTCGCCGAACTGCCCAGCACCACCGGTCTGCTTCTTGTGGCGGCCTTGCGCCTCTGCTACACGGCGGATAGTCTCACGATAGGGAACCTTAACCTCTAGCAGGTTGGCTTCAACATTCGAACGCTCTCTCAGCCGAGACAGAATCAGGTCAACGGCACCTTCGCCTAAGGTGGTCAGAATCGTCTGATGGGTCTGCTCGTCACGACGCAAAGTCACACAGGGGTCGATTTCTGTGTAGCTAGAAATAAAGGCACCTAGCTTGTCCTCATCTTTTTGGTTTGCGGCTTCGATTGCCACAGGGTAAAGTGGCTTTGGCAGCGGCAGGGGAGCAATCTCAACTTTACCGGATGCCGATAGAGTGTCACCGGTTTTCGCATCAGAGAGCTTCGGCAGAATAATTATGTCGCCAGCAGCAGCCTGGGTAACAGCATCGGTTTCTTTGCCGCACATCTCAAGTAGCTGGGTAAGGCGATCCTTCTTGCCTGTGCGGGCGTTGATCAACTCAGTTCCCGGTTCAATGGTGCCTGACAGGATCTTCACAAACGACAGGCGGCCGACAAAAGCGTCAGAAACCGACTTGAAAACATAGCAGGCCTTTTCGCCGCCTGGATCAATTGCTATATCGTCACCTTCTGCTGCAGCAATAGGTGTGTGTGCTGCGGGATTCGGGAAGTAGTTAACAATAGCGTCCATCAGCAAGGTCACGCCCTGCTCGATCAGCGCAGAGCCAACGAACACCGGAATAATCAACTCAGCTGCAATAGCCTTATCCATCAGGCTCTCCAGCTCTTCCTGAGTCAAAGCTTCGCCTTCAAGATACTTCATCATCAGGTCGTCATCAGCTTCAGCCACCAGGTCAACCAGCTGTTCCCTAGCAGCCTCGGCTTCGGCGACGAATTCAGCGGGAATATCCTCGACACGTTCCCTACCACCTTCGTGATAGTGCGCCTTCATGTGGATAATATCGATCACACCCTTGAAGTCCTTGTCTACCCCAATAGGCAGATTCACAGCACCAACGCGAGATCCGAATTGCCTGACCAAGCCAGCCAAAGCCTCCTCATAGTTGGCGTGCTCGCGATTGATATGGTTGATAAAAATCGCGCGGGCAAGCCCCATGCGCTCAGCTGTATCCCACAGTTTTATCGTATTGATCTGCGGACCGGCAACTGCGTCAACGACAAACAGCGCCATCTCTGCAGCCCCCAGAGCTGCGATAGTGTCGCCGACAAAGTCGTCTGAGCCAGAAGTGTCCAGCAGGTTGATTTTTATATTCTTATATGAAACGGGAGCTATTGAAGTTGAGATTGTGAATTGGCGTTTGATCTCTTCGGGATCATAGTCTAGATTCGACTTGCCATCGGCTGTTGTTCCCATGCGGGTGGTCTTACCAGAAAGATGAAGCATGGCCTCGGCTAACGTGGTCTTACCTGCTCCATCCTGACCAACAAGGACAACGTTGCGGATACTTTCTGATGTCGCTGTCATGCTCTATCAACCTCCTTGAATGGATAGTGTGTGAAAAAAGCCTTCTGGTCATCGAGAAAACAACCAATCGGCATAACGAAAGACATGCTGTAACACTATACTATATTGCACTTGCCTAACATGGTTTAAGCTGGCTAAATTGGAACAGGTGTATGTGGATAAGACCACGCGTAGCACGCAGGAACCAAAAAGGGAGTCTGTAAGCCTGCGGTACTGAAGCGGTGAAATAAGCGGGGGAGAGCTTTGTTTGGTAACACCAAAAACACCATATTCGGCTGCAATTCCGACAGCAGTAGGATAAGCAGCAGAATCAATGAGGGATAAACCCGATGACGAAAAGCTATAAAAGGCGCTTCACAGTTAGAGGCGCATTGACGCAAGGTGCTGCTATGCATACCCGCTATGCAAGCAAAACCAGGCAAAACGGAAAAAGAAAAAGGAGAAATGACACGATGCCAACTCTAAAGAATCTGACAATTTTACACTCAAATGACATGCACGGTGACTTCCTGGCAGAGCAGGTCGACGACAAACTGGTCGGTGGTCTTTCAATGTTGTCAGGATACGTGTCCAAGGTGCGAAACGAGGTAGAGAACTCCATCTACTGTATTGCA
>WQXZ01000123.1 GCA_009781525.1 Coriobacteriia bacterium
GCCTTGGAGCGAACAGCTGCCTGACTATATCAAGGTGCAGAAAAACAGTACCTAAACCGCCTTCATCACTCATGATAGTTGCTCGAACAAATGCTGGCTATGCCGCTGGTATTTGACGCTTACCCATATTCGACTCGACCTGTAACAGAGGTTATTCAGGAGCTGCAGACGATTCCCCAGCAGGAGGTCTACATTGTTGACGACAATTTCCTGTTTGACAGGAAACGTCTGCTTGAATTCTGTGAGCAGCTAGAGTCACACAAAATCGACAAGCACTTTTTGGTATACGGCAGGGCAGATTTCATTGCTGCAAATGATGACATAATCGAGAGACTGGCAAGAAACGGACTGAGCGCGGTAATAGTCTGGCTGGAGTCTGCCAGCCAGGATGAGCTGGATAGCTATAACAAGCGCACAAAGGTAGACGACAACGTTGCTGCCGTACAAACGCTAAAACGCCATGGCATCGAGTGTTATGCGACTGTGATTCTAGGGCTTGATTGGGATAAGGCAGACTTTCAGCGCTTGTACAGGTTTCTAAGAGAGCTAGATGTCGTTTTCGCAAACCTACAGCCATTCACACCTTTGCCAGGTACGGAGTATTTCGAATACTACCAAAGCCAGCTGCTGGTACCTTTTAACCAACCTGAAAAATGGGACATGGCGCATCTGGTAGTTAAACCTGGTAAGTTATCAGTGCGACAATACTACGCTCAGATAATAAAACTGTACTATAGACTCACTGTTGCACCAAAGAGCACCGCATACATTCTGCGTCGATATGGAACCAGGCAAACGTTTAAGCTGTCATTGGGAGCACTTAGAATAACATGGCAGTATGTAGCAAAAATGATTAGGGGTTAACGCTGTGAAGGTTTTGCTTGTCCGCCCGAAGTTCAAATCGCTCATTGCTAATCTAGAGCCGCTGGGGCTTGAATATGTGGCGGGGGTTTTGCGCGATATTAATTACGAATATGAGATTTTTGATGAATATCAACACTCGTGGGTGAACAGATACAACAGACTCGCTCGAAAAATCAGAGCTGGTGGGTTTGATTGCGTTGGCTTTCACGTTAACGCAAATACAACGGAATATATCATCAATACTACAAAGCGTTTGCGGTCAGACATTAAAGACCTATATGTAATGGTAGGTGGGCCTGAAGTAGAAGTTAACTATCTGGACTTCTGCTTGGACAGCATTGATTTTGTGTATCACGACAACGGCTTGCTCTCTCTTCAGAATTCTTTTAAAAGTGATTTTGCCATGGATGTGCTGGCAGAGCAGACAGGTGTTTGTTATGTCCATAATGGAATCTGGGTTATTAGGGAAAAAGGAGCTCCTGCCAACGATTTCATTACCGTTCCAGATAGAGCGATTTTCGAGCAGAACATCAAGCAGAATTTCATTTTTCTCAAAGGCAGCTACGCTTTGATGAAAGCATCGTTTTCGTGTCCATACAACTGCAGCTTTTGTTACTGCACCAAAATGAATAGCGGGGTCTACACCGAACGGGATATAAACGTAGTGATTGATGAAATTGAAGCAATCAACCATCCAAGAATTTGGTTTGTTGACGATTCATTTTTCATTAACAAAGAAAGAGTTGAACACTTTTGTCATGAGATTATCAAACGTGGTATCCAAAAGCAGTTTATGGCGTATTCAAGAGCCGATTTTGTTGCAGATAATGCAGACATAATGCCGTTGCTTTACGCGGCTGGCTTCAGAGACATTTTAGTAGGTCTGGAAGCAGTCGATGACAACTTGTTGGACGAGTACAACAAGAAGACAAGCAGGTTAATAAATGAGACAGCTATCAAGAATCTTCAGGACAACAATCTAACCTGTAATGCGCTCTTTGTCGTGAACCACCAGTTCACGAAGAGTGACTTTAAAAAACTAAAGAACTTCATAAAAGCAAACAATCTTTTGTGGGTAGTCATTGGCATATTTACACCTTACAAGGGTACTGATGCCTATGAGGAATACTACAGCCGCTTAACAGACTTTACCTCAAAGCGTCTTGATGGATTACATATAACAATAAAGCCAGAGAACATGTCCTCGTTTGCATTTATGTTTCAGGTTTATTGGATGACCGTACAAGCCTATGGGAAGCTTATTTTTAATCTTATGCTTAGCAAGCGTCTAGCGCAGCGAAAAAGTCCTGCATGAAAATCTACTTCATCCAATCAACACCATACTTCGGCAACAGGCAGCTAATCAAAAAAAGCCGACTGTACTTTGTCGGCTTGGCACCTGCGATATTGGCGGCACTAATTCCAGGCGTAGAGTTCGAGATATGCCTTGAAACGCTGGAGGACGTGAACTTTGACACTGACGCAGATATGATTGCCATCTCCGGAATGGGTCATGCAATGATACGCAGCCTGGACATCGCCGATGCCTTTCGGGCAAAAGGCAAGACGGTTGTTCTGGGCGGATACATGGCCAGTCTGATGCCCGAGGAGGCTATAAAGCATGCAGACAGCGTCGTAATCGGCGATGGTGAAGAAGCCTTTGTGCAGCTAATCAAAGATTATCAAGCTGGTACCCTGAAGCAGTTCTATGATTCGCCCATGCAAAAACTGACCTATCCGCTCCCGCGCTATGACTTGCTTGCCGCTAAGAAGATCGGTGATTTTCTGCCCGTGCAAGCTGGTCGCGGCTGCCCCAATACCTGCTCATTTTGCTCAGTATATTGCCTCTACCGAAATCGCTACCTGAAGCGAGACATCGAGGAGGTGATCCGAGACCTCAGAGAAATCAAGCGGCTTGGTTACAAGAAATTCCTGCTGCTTGACGATAATATCTATGCGGATAAAAACTACCTGATCGGGCTTTGCAGCGAGATAAAAAAGCTTGGTATGCAATGGATGTCGCAGTGCTCGATTGCCATTGCAGATGACAGCGAAGTGTTACAGCTGTTAGCAGAAAGCGGCTGCTTTGCACTTTCGTTCGGACTGGAGAGTATCTCGCAAGAAAGCTTGAACGCCATGCAAAAAGGTTGGGCCGATACTGAGCGCTACGCAAGCCAGATTAGTGCTCTGGAAGCTGCAGGTATTGACGTTTCAACAGAGATGGTGGTTGGCGCAGACGGAGACACACTGGAGAGTATCCGAGAAACCGCTGATTTCATTATCAATAACAAAATAGTTGTTCCGCGTTTCTACATATTAACTCCGATTCCTGGTACTGATTTCTGGCATGAAACGGTTGCGCAAGGCCGAATAGTTAACGAAGACATCTACAGTTATAGCGGCGCCGAAGCTGTTCATATGCCAAAAAACATGACACCAAAGGAGCTGACAACCGCATATTGGCAGCTATATCGCGAAGTGTTTTCGATAGTCGGAATACTCAAGCGCACCGTGCTGCGGGCTGGCTTTTTCAGGCACCCACTGAAGTACCTCTTCTATCTCTATGTCAATCTTTACTACCGCTATCAAATCCGACGGGGGATAACCCCGAACATCATCTGAGGCAGAGTATGCAGCTATTCGAATTTCGTACCAGTGTTGAATTCGAGCAGTCCATGCGGGGCTTCTATCGAAGCGATCCGCTTTTCAAGAATAACAAGAGCGGCACATTTCGCATTGTCTGCAACCCCCGCGGCGCGTTCTACCAGAACACCGCACAGCGTATGATCGGCGTTTCAGATAGAGGCGAAACCCTGTGCCAGTGTGTGCTGATCAAGCGCAAAGCCTACGACAAGGTCAGCGTAGCCTTTTTCGAAGCTAAGCCGAATGCTACAGATGCTGTGAGCCTAATGATGGATGCAGTTGCCGTTTTCGCAAAAACCTACGGAGCGAATCAGCTGGATATTGCTCTGGATGGGCACTGCAGTTACGGGGTCGGTTTCGCTCAGGGTGCGTCTCAAACGCCACCACTTTTCGGTGAAAGTTACAATCCGGAGTACTACAACGACTTTTTTTATGGGGATAAGAACGCGGTGGGTTTTACCAGCTACACAGACAGCCTTGCAAACATCGCAGCTAGACTGGATAGATTAAAGCACTCCAGCGAAATAACTGTTGAGCCAGCTGATTTCCGCAACTTCAATGATTCGATCAGGTTGTATACGGCGTTGTGCAATTCCATTTTCTCGAACCATCGATTCTGTTTTTATAGAGAAGAAGCCGAAGACTTGGAGTTATTCTCCGGAATGAAACCGCTGCTCTCACCACACAATCTTCTATTCGCAAAGAAGGACAATCAGACTATCGGGTTCTTACTGATGTATCCAGACTTTAACGAGCTGGTACCTGCAGGAGGCGGTGCCGGTGTCGGTACATTTATACAACACAAGGTTCTGCGTCGTCCTATTAACACCATGAAAATCGTGCAAATCGGAGTGTTACCAGAGTTTCAGTCAGGCAGAGCAATAGTACAGCTTTTTGCTGAAGCTATTCGGCTGACCAGGCTACATAACCCAAGCATTAACAATGTGGTCAGCAGTTGGATTCTTGACGAGAACAGAAGGTCAATGAGCATGGTCTCTCAGCTGGCTCCCAAAATACATAGAAGGTTCTTTGCATATGAAAAGGAAGTTTGAAGGTGTAGTTACCTCTGGTGTTCCAATCGATTGGCAGGGATATGGTTGGCTTGACAGAGAGACTTTAAGCGATCTGGAGGGGGTTAGCGACATACCATTTCGCTGTGTTGTTCATCCAGATTATTCATGCACAGAATACGATACGAAACTCAACCTGTTTACTTTTGGTCGGATCGAGTTTCGTGTCCCGGTAACTGTCATCGGACCACCACTGTCGGTTGATTGCGCCGGATATGAAGGGGATTTTGCATCGCTGATTGATGATTATCGACGGCGAAGTGGACTGTTTCTTGCGCTTAACCTGCCTACCGAACCAAATACTGCAGTGGCGAGAGCACAGACATTGGCTTCATGCGTCTTTCACAATCGCTTCTCGTCGTTTGATGAATACCTGGCAGCTCTACGCAGCAGTTATCGTCGTCGCATTCTACAAGCCTTAGCAAAAGGCAGCCAGCTGGAGGTTCAGAGAATAAGCAATCACGAATACACAGACAGCATGCATGAGCTCTACCTTCAGGTCATGGCTCGCTCCGTCTATCCGCTTGAAACACTCACACCAGATTTCTTTCGTAGATTCAAGGGCGAGATCTACGTCTTCTATGAAAATGGCACTGCTGTTGCCTTTGTTTCGCTGCTAATGGACGGGGGCAACTTGAACTTCATTTTTGGTGGCCAAGATTACGAAAAACGCGACCGGCTTGATCTCTACTACAACATGCTTATTTTCATTCTGCGCTACGGGATAGAGCATAAGGTGAAGA
>WQXZ01000124.1 GCA_009781525.1 Coriobacteriia bacterium
AGCGGACGATCTCGCCTTTCTTGACGTGACCACCTGGCGTGGCTTCTTTTACTGAGCAGACCACCACGTCACCAAGGCTGGCATACCGCCGTTTGGAACCGCCTAGCACCTTTATGCATTGCACCCGACGGGCTCCGGAATTGTCGGCGACTGCCAACATTGTTTCTGCTTGAATCACGGTACTTCCTCCTACTTACTGGCTGTTTCGTTCTCTACTTGGCCTTCTCGATGATCTCAACCAGACGCCAATGCTTATGCTTTGAAATCGGTCTGGTTTCCATCACTGAGACTGTGTCGCCTACACTGGTTGAATTGTCTTCATCGTGAACGTGTAGCTTCTTAGTAGAGGTAATCATCTTGCCGTATCTTGGATGCCGCTTGCGCTCGTGAATCACAACCACGCAGGTCTTGTTTCCCGCTGTTGAGATAACTTGCCCTTGCCGGACCTTGCGCATGTTCCGCTTGGCTTCGGCATCTGCATCGTCTGCGATCACATCCTCGATCGGTGCTACCGAAACCTCAGCTTCCTCTACTTGAGTCTGATCAATTTCTTGGATAGTTTCATCCATCGGTTCTACTCTCTTTCGCTTCTTTAGGCTTTACGCAGTCTCGACTGCTGCCTGGGCTTGCTGAGCTTCAGCCGCCTGTGAAAGCTCGCGCTCGCGTATCACTGTCAGCACACGGGCGATATCCTTTTTCACAAGCTTGATGCGTGCTGTATTATCCAGCTGGCTTGTCGCCATCTGAAAACGCAGGTTGAACAATTCTGCACGACCTTCTGCCAGTTGGCTCCTCAGGTCATCGTTGGTCAGTTCGTGTATCTCTTTAGCCTTCATCTGCCCACCTACCCTTCTGTATCAGATGCAGGGCTGTCTGTCTCAACAACAGCAACCAGGTCGCCATCGCTATCGCCAGCACCCTCAGCTGCTGTTTCATCAGTGATCCCATTAGCGTCTACATCACTTGCATCTTCACTGCTGATAGCTTGTACGGCACTGGCTGACCTTGGCTGAGCCTCGCTTGGATCGCGCTGTAGAATGCGACACTTAATCGGTAGCTTCTGAATAGCCAAACGAAGAGCTTCCATTGCTACCGCATGGTCAACGTCAGCGATCTCGAACATCACACGATTAGGCTTGACTACAGCAACCCAGGACTCAGGGTTACCTTTACCTGATCCCATGCGGGTCTCAGCTGGCTTCTTCGTAATCGGTTTGTCCGGAAAAATGGTGATCCAGACCCTACCACCACGACGCATGTAACGGGTCATCGCAACACGGGCAGCTTCGATCTGACGATTAGTAATCCAGGCAGGCTCAAGAGCCTGAATGCCATAAGTGCCGAACTGTAGCTCAGTATGACCCTTGGCTTTACCTTTCATCGATCCGCGCTGCACCTTGCGATGCTTTACTCGTTTCGGAGTTAGCATTTACCTTCTCCCTTCATTGCCATTATTATTTCTACGGGGACGCTGTCCTCGGCCAGAACCCTCAAGCGCAGGCGCTGGAGTAGGCTGCCCGGGCAGCTTTTCGCCGTGATAAATCCAAACTTTGACACCGATCGAACCCATGGTCGTCGCAGCAGTCGCAAAGCCATAGTCGATCTTGGCGCGCAGTGTATGCAGAGGTACCCGCCCTTCGCGGTACCACTCGCGTCTGCTCATCTCAGCTCCACCAAGACGGCCGGCGCATTGAACGCGGATTCCCAAAGCTCCACTCTTCTGTGCTGCCTGCACTGCACGGCGCATTGCGCGACGGAATGCCACGCGGCCTTCCAGCTGCTCTGCTACCGACTGTGCTACCAGCACTGCATCAAGCTCGGGGCGTTTGACTTCGACCACATCAACCGACACATGACCGATGGCGATCTCAGACAGCCCTTTGCGCAGGTTATCGATATCAGCGCCCTTTTTACCGATTACAATGCCGGGGCGGGCTGTGGTTATGATGACCTTGACCTTATCCCCAGCTCGCTCTATATCTATACGCGAAACGGCCGCACGTGCCAGTTTCTCTTCGATATAGGCACGAATCGCTAAATCGTTTTCGAGGTTCGTTGCGTAGTCCTTGCTGGCGATCCAGCGGCTACGCCAATCCTCTGTGATGCCCAGACGGAACCCGGTCGGATATACTTTCTGACCCATATCATGCCTCCTTCGTGCCAACGACTACTGTGATGTGGCAGGTGCGCTTACGAATACGAGCGGCGGAACCGCGCGCTCTGGGGCGCCAGCGCTTCAGAGTCGGGCCTTCGTCTGCGTATGTTGTGGTGACGATCAGGTTCTCTGCTCTGACACCTTCACGCTCTGCGTTTGCTACAGCGCTGTTCAGGCACTTCTCTATTACTTCAGAGACGTTGCGGTCTGAGAACTGCAGGATCTCGCGCGCGCGAGGAACTTCCTGGCCTCGAATCATGTCAATTACCATTCGAGCCTTACGTGGCGATACCCGAACGTAGCGGGCGTGTGCCTTTGCTTCCATTACCTTCTGCCTTTCTTATCTCCCGCGTGACCACGGAAGGTACGGGTTGCAGCGAACTCTCCGAGCTTGTGACCAACCATGCTCTCGGTGATATAGACCGGCACGTGTCTGCGTCCGTCATGGACGGCGATGGTGTGGCCGACCATCTCCGGGAAGATCGTCGATGCCCGCGACCAGGTCTTGATGATATTTTTCTTACCGGCATCGTTCATAGCAGTGATTCGAGCAAGTAGTCGAGGTTCTACGAACGGTCCTTTTTTCAGACTTCTACTCATGATTTTTTCTCCTCATAAAACCTTTATTTCCGACGCCTGCGAATAATCAGTGAACTGGATGCTTTCTTCTTATTACGAGTGCGATGACCTTTTGTCGGCACACCCCATGGGGTCACCGGGTGACGTCCCGCGGTTTTGTTCTTGCCTTCACCGCCGCCGTGTGGGTGATCGACTGGGTTCATCGCTGTGCCGCGGACAGTCGGACGCTTGCCCAACCAGCGGTTACGCCCAGCTTTACCGATCTTGATGTTGGAGTGCTCCGAATTGCCTACTTCACCAACCGTTGCACGGCAGGTTGCCAGTACGCGACGCATCTCTGAGGATGGCATGCGCAGAATCGCATAGTTTCCTTCTTTACCCATCAGCTGAATCGATGTTCCAGCGCTTCTTGCCAAAGCGGCGCCCTGCCCGGGCTTGAGCTCAACAGCATGAACCGTGGTTCCGACTGGAATGTCTTTTAGCTGCATGGCGTTCCCTGGTTTGATATCTGCTCCCTGACCACTGACAACCGTATCACCAACCTTCAACCCCTTGGGGTGGAGGATGTAGGCTTTAGCACCATCAGCATAGTGCAGCAAGGCGATTCGAGCCGAGCGGTTCGGATCGTATTCTATTGTCGCTACCTTCGCTGGAACGCCTTCTTTATTACGCTTGAAATCGATAATGCGATACTTGCGCTTGTGGCCACCACCTTGATGACGGGTAGTGATGCGGCCGTTATTGTTACGACCAGCATAGTTCTTCAGTGGGGCGGTCAGCGACTTCTCTGGCTTCGACCGGGTGATCTCTGCAAAATCAGAGACCGACTGAAAGCGGCGACCAGGTGAAGTTGGCTTATACTGCTTGATTCCCATTTCTAACCTTTCTGGCTTTTCTCTAAGCTACTAATCTCTAATACCTACTGGTACCAAGGCTGTCCCAAAGGCCTTAAAGCCTAGAGCCCGAAAGCCTCGATCGTGTCGCCGTCAGCCAAGGTCACAATCGCCTTCTTCCAGGTACGAGTCAGCCCTTTGGCATAACGTACCCGCTTGGGCTTTGCCTTGACGTTCAGTGTGTTTACCTTTATGACCTTGACGTTAAAGATAGCTTCGATCGCCTGACCGATCTCGACCTTATTGGCGGTCTTTGCTACCTCGAAGGTGTAGCGATTATCGTTAACCAGGTCATAGGAGCGCTCAGTGATAACCGGACGAATGATCACCTGGCGCGGATCCTTTTTTATACTCATGCCAAAATCTCCTCGATACGACTTAAAGCTGACTTGGTCAACACCAATGTCTTGTTGTCAAGCAGGTCATAGACGTTTACTTCAGCGACCGGGATCATGCGCACGGTCGGAATATTACGAAACGACAGGAAGGCATTGACATCGTCATCAGAAACCACGAAAGTCACGCGCCCCTCGATCTTTAAGGCCTTCAGCACTTCGACCGCTGCCTTGGTTGACGGCTTTTCGAAGTCAGCATTGTCAATGATCAGCAGAGAATCTACAGCCTGCTTGGCTGACAGTGCAGAGCGCAGAGCCAGTTTGACCTCTTTGCGATTGACCTTGATCGTATAGCTTCTGGGATGAGGCCCGAAGACAACGCCACCGCCACGATAATGCGGAGCCCTGATCGATCCCTGGCGAGCCCGACCGGTTCCCTTCTGGCGATAGGGTTTACGTCCACCGCCTCTGACCTGGCTGCGTGTCTTTGAACTATGCGTACCCTGACGAGCTTCAGCCAATTGCGCTCGTACTACGTGGTGCATGATGTGCACGTTTGGCTCGATAGCAAATACTGCCTCGTCCAGCTCGGCTGAACCGGCTTTCTTGCCTTTCAGATCCTTGATATCCTTTTTCAAAGTAGCCACTATTCATCCCCTCTCTACTTGGCTATGCGCACGCTGAGCAGCGCACCTTTGCCGCCGGGAACGGCACCTTTGACAATTAACAGATTCTGATCCTCGATGATCCTGACCAGCTCCAGATTCTTCACGGTCACACGGTCATTTCCCATCCGCCCAGGTAGACGCACACCTTTGAAAACACGCGAAGGTGTTGAAGCCTGACCGATCGAGCCGGGAGCCCGATGAAAGTGCGAACCATGGCCACCCGGACCACCACGAAAGTTGTGCCGCTTCATAACACCGGCAAAACCCTTGCCCTTCGAGATACCGGTAATATGAACCTTCTTGACATCCTCAAAGGCTCCGACGGTGATCTCCTGACCAAGCTCATACTCGGCAGCCGAATCGACCTTGACCTCGCGCAGAATCTTGCGCGGCCCAACGCCGGATTTGCTCAGATGCCCCAACAGCGGCTTGTTCAAGCGGCTCTCTTTGACTGGCTCAAACGCAATCTGAATGGCCTCATAACCTTCCTTGTCAACCGTCTTCAGCTGGGTCACCGCGCAGGGACCTGCCTGAATCACGGTAACAGGAAGCAGCCGATCATCATCTG
>WQXZ01000125.1 GCA_009781525.1 Coriobacteriia bacterium
GAGGCTCAAATGTCGGAAATCGTTCTAGGCTTAGTGGGGGAGACTAATGTTAATCGGGCAGAGCCGGATACTGCCTTTGTCAAGGTGCAGCACCTGTTTGATCGCGCGAACGTTTTGTTCGGGCACTTTGAGACGACGCTGCATGCTAGTCCGTCGGACAACGACGACATGCCTGACCTGCCGTTTAAGCGCGGATGGCTGCACTCGAAGCCTGAAAATGCCAGCGCTTGGAAGACAGCGGGATTCGATGCCGTTGGCGTGGCTTCGAACGTCAGCGGCAGCGTTGAGAGCGCGATCTGCACTATTCAGACACTTGATGCACTGGGCATTTCACATGCTGGAATCGGCATGAATATCGACGAGGCTCGCAGTCCGGCGATTGTTGAAAAAGACGGTATGAAGTTCGGCTTTCTAAGCTACACCAGCGTGTTCTATTCGCAGTTCGTTCCGGCGCTGGCCAAGCGACCGGGCGCTGCGACGGTCAAGGGCGCGATGGCAATCGTTCCCAGCTGGCGAGCTGAAGAGATGCCAGGTGCCATGCCTACAGTTAAGACCTGGCTGGATGAGAAAGAGAAGGCGCTGATGCTGGCTGATATTACCAGTCTACGTCCGCTTGTCGACGTGGTTGTGCTGTCGTGTCATTGGGGAGTATCTGGAGAAGAACGCGTTCAGGAGTACCAGATCGAGCTGGCTCACGCAGCCATTGATGCCGGTGCCGATGTGATTATGGGACATCATCCGCATCGTCCGCAGGCGATCGAGATCTATAATGGCAAGCCGATTTTCTACAGCATGGGTAACTTCGCATTTGACTGGTGGTTTGTGCGTAACTGGCTGAAGGAAGGCATCATTGGTTACGTGTCATTTGAGGCTGAAGCCGGAGCCGGAACGATCAGTAAAGTCAGTTTTGTTCCGGTCAGGCGTGAAGATGAGAGTAACGACATCGCTCCGCTGCTGTTTGATTCAGAGCAGGGTATAGCGGTGATTGAAGAAGTGCGCAAGATGTCTGAACCTTTTGGTACTAAGATCGAGGTTTCAGACAACGAGATCATCGTTTCTGGTTAGAATGTACAGGTTAATAAAAGCTGAACCCATCGTTCGAAAGGGAGTTGAAGTGTCAGAATCGCAACGAGTCTTTGCATTTGGTCAAGATGCCAATGGGAACAATATCACAGAAGGTAATAGAGACATGAGCAGTGTGCTTGGTGGAAAGGGTGCAAACCTTGCTGAGATGGCTGCTATCGGACTTCCGGTACCACCTGGTTTTACGATTTCATGTCAGACTTGCGTGGAGTACTATCAAAACGGCAACCGTTTTCCAGACGGAGCCTTAGACGAAATCCAGCGCTATCGACTAGACCTTGAGGAGCGGATGGGCAAGCGGCTGGGAGATCCGGACGACCCGATGCTGGTCAGTGTGCGTTCCGGCGCACCATTCTCGATGCCAGGTATGATGGATACCGTCTTGAACCTCGGCCTGACCGACCAGTCAGTGCTTGGTTTGATCGCGCAGACTGACAATCCACGGTTCGCCTGGGATAGTTATCGCCGCTTTATTCAGATGTTCTCCAAAGTAGTGATGAACGTTGAGAGTGATCTGTTCGAAAACGCGATCAATGCAATAAAAATCGCCCGCGGCGTGATCGGTGACAATGACCTGTCAACCGAAGACCTGCAGTCGCTGGCAGAGCAGTTCAAAGCCATCTTCAGCAGCCATGTCTCTGCCGAAGAGTATCCAGAGCTGGTGGTAGATGGCGCTGTGCAGTTTCCACAGGATGTGGACAACCAGCTTCTGCTGGCGATCCGCGCCGTCTTTGGTTCATGGATGAACGACCGCGCACAGTTCTATCGTAAGCAGAATCGCATATCAGACGACCTTGGAACAGCCGTAAACGTTCAGGTGATGGTCTTCGGCAACAAGGGTGACACTTCAGCCACCGGCGTTGCCTTCACCCGCAATGCAGCGACCGGCGAGAAGGAATTCTATGGCGACTACCTGGTCAACGCCCAAGGCGAAGATGTCGTTGCCGGTATTCGCAACACCTCACCAATCAGCGAACTGAAGTATGTTCCGGGTCTGCAAGAAGCCGGCCAAGAGCTCGAAGAGGTCTTCTTGGCTCTGGAGAAACACTATCGCGACATGTGTGATATCGAGTTTACTATCGAGCAGGGCAAGCTCTGGATGTTGCAGACTCGCATCGGCAAGCGAACAGCAGCCGCATCGCTTCGCATCGGAATCGATATGGTCGAAGAAGGCCTGATCAGCAAGGAAGAAGCCGTGCTGCGAGTCGATGCTGAGCAACTCGAGCAACTGCTGCATCCGCAGTTCGACAAAAACGCTGAGTTCGATGTCATCGCGACCGGCTTGAATGCCAGCCCTGGTGCAGCTGTGGGTGAGGCGGTTTTCAGCTCTGCTGACGCTGTCGCTGCAGTAGCAGAAGGTCGCAAATGCGTGTTGATCCGTTGGGAGACAAACCCCGACGACCTACCTGGAATGGTTGCAGCTGAAGGTATTCTGACCAGTCATGGTGGCAAGACATCGCACGCAGCAGTTATCGCCCGTGGTATGGGCACCCCATGCGTTTGCGGAGCTGATGCACTGCAGATCAATGCCGAAGCCAAGACAGCTACTGTCCGCGGCACCGACATCGTCATACGTGAAGGCGACATCATCTCGATTGACGGCACGACCGGTGTCATCGTGTTAGGCGCTGTTGCCCTGGCACAGCCTGAGATCACCGGCGACTTAGACACAATTCTAGAGTGGGCAGACGAGTTTGCAGTATTGGGAGTTCGTGCTAATGCTGATAATCCTGAAGATGCCGAGCTTTCGTTCAAATTCGGTGCCAAAGGCATCGGCCTTTGCCGTACTGAGCACATGTTCTTGGGCGAGCGCAAAGCCATCATCCAAGACTACATCTTAAGCGATGACGCATCGGTGCGCCAGGCAGCTTTGGACAGGTTGCTGCAGGTTCAAACCGAAGACTTCTATGGCATTTTCAAGGCTATGGACGCTCTGCCGGTAGTCGTGCGCCTGCTTGATCCGCCGCTGCATGAATTCTTGGACAACCCGCGTGAGCTTGAGATCGAGATAACCAAGATGGAGCTTACCGGAGCAGATGCGGCTGAAATTGCTAAGAAGCGCTCGCTGCTTGCTCGCGTCGATGCCATGTCTGAGTCCAACCCGATGCTGGGTCTGCGTGGTTGCCGTCTGGCGATACTCTTCCCCGAATTGGCAGCACTGCAGGTCAAGGCGATTGCTACAGCGACTGCTCAGCTGATCGGCGAAGGCTATCACCCGCATTCAGAGATAATGATTCCGCTGGTGTCCGTGACAGCTGAGCTTTCGGTGCTCAGAGCCGAGGCAGAGGAGGTTCTAGCCGAGGTCAGCGAAGAGTTCGGAATCGAGTTGAATCTGCCGATCGGCACGATGATCGAGCTGCCGCGTGCTGCTGTCACTGCTGATGATATCGCTAAACATGCTGACTTCTTCAGCTTCGGAACAAACGACTTGACACAGACGACATTCGGATTCTCGCGCGATGATGTTGAGAGCAAGTTCATCCCGCAGTATCTGGAGCGCCGTATCATACCGAAGAACCCCTTTGAAACACTGGATGTCGGTGTGGCAATGCTGGTAGACATGGCATGCAAACTCGGACGCGAAGGCAACCCCGATGTTGAGCTGGGAGTCTGCGGAGAGCATGGTGGTGACCCCGAGAGTATCAGGATGTTCCACGACATCGGCCTGAACTACGTCAGCTGCTCACCATATCGCGTCCCTCAGGCACGCCTGGCTGCGGCTCAGGCTGCCTTAGAAGACAGTCATATAAAGAGCGACAATCGATAGCGTGTGGCAAAAAGCTCACGCAGGTAAGCTGGCTCTATGACCGACGATAATCGATAGCCAATGCAAGCCAAGAGCAGGTCAGGCAGATACCTGACCTGCTTTACTGCAGATACAAAGGATTAAAACCGAGCGATGAAAAAAACAACCAGATCACGACCTTCCGTTGGCTTAGCCAACGGATGCAGGTTCTTATCCACAGTATTATCTATGATGCTGCTGGTGACCTTGTTCAGCTGCGTAAAGAGCAGCGATAAAAATGACGATGGTAGCGATGAACAGCAGGAAGAAGCGGGATCCGGTGAACAGGCTGGAGGTGACGGAGCAGGTGCAGGCAGCAACGAGTTGACACCAGCGGTAATAATCGACGTCGGATTATTCGGCAAGGATACCGAGGGAAACTCGAATTTGGTCGTTTCATTTGTGTTCACCAATGAGACCGACCAGCCGATGGCTTTCAGTGACGCTTATGTCGTGGAGGCAACTCAGGGTGGGACCGTACTTGAGCGCTGCGTCGACACGGGAGACGAGTATTACGACTCTGACTCAATGGCGCAAAAGGTCGCACCAGGTGAGACGGCGATTGTTATTGAAGCCTATCTGTTGAACAGCCTGTCAGGCGTGACCATCGAGGTCAGACCAGTCGGCGCAAGTAGCGAGAGCCCCGCAGAATTCAGCCGGGTTTTCTACCTCACAGGCGACTGAGTCAGCTTAAAGATCAGTCTGGCAATTCTATGACTGGACCAACAAGAAACTGAAAGCATGCGATGATCGAGCTTTGCAACCTGTCAAAAACCTATGTCACCAAGCACGGCTCTTTCGAGGCGCTGAAAGATGTCAGCCTGACCATTGAGGACCAGGACATCTACGGCATCATCGGCGTCTCAGGCGCGGGCAAGTCAACCTTGGTTCGTTGCATCAATCTGCTGGAGCAGCCGACTGCGGGTCAGGTGATAATCGATGGCGAGGACGTAACCAACTACCGCGGCAGCAAGCTACTGAGCCTGCGCACCCGTATCGGCATGATCTTCCAGGATTTCTCGCTGTTCAGCCAGAGGACGGCACTGGAGAACGTGGTGTTTCCGCTGGAGATACAGCGGGTCAAGAAAAGCATTGCCCAAGAGCGAGGCTACGAGTTGCTGGAGCTTGTAGGACTTGTGGATAAGGCCTCCAGCTACCCTTCGCAACTCTCGGGCGGGCAGCAGC
>WQXZ01000126.1 GCA_009781525.1 Coriobacteriia bacterium
AGAGGTCTGCTGCCTGTGCTCTGGGATAGCCGTCTGCTGGGTCAAAGTATTGCTGGCTGTAGAGCTCATACAGGTCATCTGCCAAGGCTGAGCCGCTGTCGTGAGCCAGTTCTTTGCGAGCTCGATCAAAGGCTTCTTCTTCGCTTGCACCCTGTGACACCAGGTCGGCAACGAAGTCGATCATGTAGGCGGTCAGGTCTGCCTGGGACTCTTCGCTTTGTGCCGAACGCAGCTTGAAGCGGTTGAGCTTCAGGCTGGCTTTGTTGCGAGTGCGATCGGCTTTATCCTGGAGCTTCTCCCAGTAAGTCATCTGGGCTCTGTCCAGATAGTAGCGCGATTGTTCGCGAGCGAACTCCGTGATTTGCTGCTCGGTTATCTGGCTTAGGCTCGTATTGTTATCAAGTGTCATAACTGTCTCCGTCCAGTAATTCGTTGACGCATGTTTGCACGAACTCCCATCGCTGCCAGAATATCTGAAGCTCTTTCATACCTCGTGCGTTAAGTGTGTAGAACTTTCGAGGCGGTCCGATCTCAGAGGCTCGTCTGGTGATGTTTACCATGCGTTTGCGCTCCAGCCGAGTCAGAATCGTATAGACCGTCCCTTCTGCGACATCCACAAGACCCAGATCATGAAAGGCCTTCACAATCTGGTAGCCATAGATCTCGCCACGACTGATGACCTGCAAGGTCATCCCTTCCAAGACACCTTTCAGCATCTCGCTCAGGTTATCCATAAAGCCTCCCGTACCAGGCATGAGGCTGCCAAGTGTATACGAATCGCAGTTCACAACTTAGCGTTACTAAGTACCGGTACTATTTAATACTATGTAGTGGTGATTGTCAACAACGAATCTCAATTCAACTGAAGGTGCGCTATACTTGCATCTGCTAACAACCCTCACAGGGAGGTGATATGTCTGGACATTCCAAGTGGGCAACCACAAAGCACCGTAAAGCAGCTCAGGATGCTAAGCGTTCGGCGCTGTTCTCAAAGTTAACGCGTAGTATCACGGTTGCTGCCCGAGAGGGAGGCGACCCGAATCCAGATAATAATTCTGCACTGGCAACCGCTATCGCAAAGGCAAAAAGCTATTCGCTACCAAAAGATAAGATAGATACCGCGATCAAGAAAGCCTTTGGAAGCGGATCCGAATCGGCTCGTTTCGAGAATATCGTCTACGAAGGCTATGGTCCGGCTGGAGTCGCTGTGATCTGCGAAGCCCTTACCGACAACCGCAATCGAACAGCTGCTGACGTTCGTGCCGCATTCTCTCGAAGCGGCGGAAACCTTGGTACAACCGGGTCTGTGGTTTTTCAGTTTGAACGTAAAGGACAGATAACTCTGGATAAGAACCAGGTTACTGATGAAGATGAGTTTATGTTGATGGCTGCAGAAGCCGGTGGCGATGATTACGAGGACGCTGATGATGAATGGTTGGTACTGACAGCAGCCTCAGAGCTCGCACTTGTCAGGCAAGGACTGGAAGGGCAGGGGCTTGAGGTCAAAGGCTACGAGCTGATCATGGTTCCTACCACTCCAACCGAGGTGGATCTGACTGATGCTAAAAAAGTAATGCGCTTGATAGACAGGCTGGAAGAACTGGAGGATCTACAGAGCGTCTACCACAGCATGCTGATCAGTGACGAGGTAGCAGAGGCTCTGGACTAGATCAGCGGGTTTTTATCCATTTGATAGAGAAAGCGGAGGGTTGGCTGATGCAGCTGGTCTGGGCACAAGTCACAGATATCCTACAAACGGATCGTGGTATTCAGCGCTTGGTTTGCCAGATAATCGACCCGATTGTACAGATGCCAGGCACTTTGGTTGCCCTGCACTACCTGGATTACGGACCGGCATGTAATACGGGCCAGCTGGTACTGTTGAACGTTATTGGAGACGGCTATAAGAATAAGGTGATACCTGGTGTTGATGGCTTGGCAATAGTGATTCCGTCCACCAGTATGAGTGAGCCGTGGGTCGGTGTCAGCCAAACACTGGGTGACGGGATCGATCTGGATGCAGACAGCAGAGACATCCAAGGTGCAAACCCCTCTGTTGCTACCAGGCAACTCGATGGTCTTATAGGGCAGGCTATCAAACTGGGTAATCTGCCACTGGAGCGCCGAATAGCTACTGTTGATCAACCGTCGTCGCCACATCATGATCAACTTGCTTCAACAATGAGCCTGAATACGGCTCCGGTCATCTGCTGCGCCTCGCACTACCAGGTTCCATTGGTAGCAGCGGCAATAAAGGTTTTCGATAGTGAAGCAACAGTTGCCTACTGTATGAGCGACGATACAGGCTTAAGCTTGGCATTTTCAGATGAGATCGCTTTCTGTGTTCAGAATTCACTGATCGATATCACTGTCAGTTGCGGTCAGAGTACTGGTGGTGACTACGAAGCAGTGAACCTCCATTCAGGCTTACTGGCTGCACGCTACGTAGCAAAAGCAGACTATCTGATCACGTCGATCGGTGTAGGTGAATATAACACTGGCACCCCATTTGGTCATATCGGTGTTGCACAGGCTGAAGCCATTAACACTGTTTCAGTGCTGGAGGGCACGCCTATCGCGGTATTGCGTTTGACTGATCCAGGCTATGGAGCTGTGAGTGCATCCGACACAGTAGGTGTTTCCCGACAGACTCTGATAACGCTGGCAAAGCTTACCTTGACTCAAGCATTGGTCGCAATACCGACCGATATTGCAGACGATGACCTCGATGAACTACTTTCAGGGTTAGGCGCTGTGGGTATCGATGAGCGCCATCACCTTGTTCAGCTACCAAGCGGTTTGTCTCAGATCGCACGGGACGAATCGATAACCGAGCAGCTGAGTATGGAACTGCTTGAAGACTCTGTCTCATCAAAGGCTGTTATTGCAGCCGGAAGACTGGCGGTGCTCTGGTCAAAGTCAAGTAGCCAGGAACAGGAGAACCTTGACGATCAGGACGAATCGTTGGTAGTTGAAGATAGTAGCAGTGAGATGCTGGAGCATTCCACCTCTGATACTGAAGAGTTATACGATGATGTGTTTGAAGATGATGCCCTTGAGGCTACATCACCCGTTTCATCTGACGAGGAAGCTCCAACATCGTTTTGGCAGAAAGTAGCAAAGGCACTGAAGCTACGCTGATGAATCAGTCTTCTTCGAAAAGCAATCGCCTTGCTGGCACTGCATTCAGTACAGCTCTAAATGAATACCTGGCTTGGCTTACAGCTGAAAGAGGAGCTTCAATACTGACTATAGAGGCCTATAACCACGACCTGAAGATGTACCAAAACTGGTTATCAGGTGCTATCGACGTTCACCGCCTTGCAGACATTACTAACGAGCTTCCCAGCCTATACGTTATGGAGCTGGCTGAAGTCGGATACGCAGTATCGTCACAGCAACGCACAGCTGCTGCTATACGCAGTTTTCATCGGTTCTGCTTACGTGAGGATCTCTGCGAGAACAATCCGGCTGCGACTCTTGCGCTGCCAAAGAAATCTCTTGCACTGCCGAAAACCTTACCTATTGAGTCTGTTGCAGCCTTGCTTGATCAAGACTTTCCTGTCAGCCCGATCGGTTACCGGGATAAGGCGATGCTGGAGATACTGTATGGTTGCGGTCTTCGGGTCAGCGAACTCACCGGTTTAGATCGCTTACAGCTGCTGTTGCCCGATGGCTATCTAAGAGTAATCGGAAAAGGCGACAAAGAGCGACTGGTGCCGATTGGTGGAGCAGCGCTTACTGCTTTGAATGACTACCTTGCGTATAGCCGCCCACACCTCCATACCCTGTCAGAGCTGGAGCCACGAGATACCTCAGCGGTATTCGTAAATGCTCGCGGGCAGCGGATATCCAGGCAGTCAGTGTTTTTGATTGTCGTCGGCTACGGCAAAAAAGTTGGAATCGACAAGCTGCATCCCCACATGCTGCGCCATTCATTTGCCACTCACCTGCTTGATGGCGGAGCAGATCTACTCAGTATCCAGAAACTACTTGGACATGCTTCAGTTGCGACCACTCAGATATATACACATGTCGATATCAGCCACATTCGAGCTGAGTACCTGGCTGCTCATCCTCGAGCGAACCTTGCGATACAGGAATAGAGCTCTAGATAGAGCTTTTGTTTGATGGTAGCGGCGCAATAGGTCTGCCAGGCGCGCGCTATAACATACGCTATAAACGACACCGAGTGCGCAACCTCCTCTTACAGGCACCCTTGCAGGCGCACCGCAACCTCCTCTTGCAGGCGCACCGCAACCCCTACGCACCTCCGCGGCGCAACCTATACGCACTAGTACACTAGCTTTTGACAAAAATTTCCACTTGGGAGACAGATTTTACGTGCTTTGTAAGGTTTTGTATCTTAACCTAACTAATTATTGTGGTATTTGCAACATAATAGTTGCATTTGCAACAAGAGAGCAAGAAATATCGAACCCATCTGTCTCCCAAGTGGAAATTTTTGTCAAAAGCTAGTGTACTAGTACTACTGGGGCTGGGGAGCACCATTGGGAGAGCGCCATTGGGCCGCCGTTGGGGGGTGCAGGAGCGCCATTGGGTCGCCGTTGCAGGCAGGAGCTTAAGTCGCCATTAGGAGGTGGCTATTGGGACTCGGTTTGATAGTAGGAGCGCCTTATCACCTCTGCTTTACATCGCTACGAGACACACAGAATAATTGGCAAAAAATCCCACAGATGATAATCCGCTTTTTAGCTTCGCCTATTCTTAGCTGTTTTGGCCGAAAATCTGCCAGGATTATCCAAAACACATGGTGCTTGCCTTGAGAATTAAGACTAATCAAAATTATATGCGCTAGTCAAACCGAGCAAAAAACGCCGCACTACCTGCGAATACAACGAAAACTGTGGCAAAACTTTCCATCTAGAACCAAATTTGCTTGCAATTTTTTCGTTTCTAAGCTAAAATTCCCATCAGGATAGATCAGAAAGCGGTAAACGCAGCAGAGGAGGCGAGAGAATGCGAAAAGATCTGACCGGAAAGTCAGAGAATCCCGTTGACGATAAGGGA
>WQXZ01000127.1 GCA_009781525.1 Coriobacteriia bacterium
GGGGTCGGAAAGTCGACTACAGCTATCAACCTTGGCGCAGCACTCGGAGAGGCAAAAAAGAAGGTTCTAGTTGTTGATATTGATCCTCAAGGTAATACAACCAGTGGGTTCGCTGTAGAAAAAGTTGCAGGAAGGCTCTATATTTACGATGGATTGATTAATGATATCCCAGTGCAAGAGATAATAGTTGAAACAAAGTGTGAGGGTGTATCACTAATCCCCTCGTCAATTGAGCTTGCTGGAGCTGAACCAGAATTAGCTAACGCTATCGCCAGAGAAGCAAGATTAAAAGACTTTATTGCTCCAATAATAAATGAGTTTGACTACATTCTAATCGACTGCCCACCTTCATTAGGACTGTTGACAATAAATGCTTTGATGGCTGCAGATTCATTGTTGATTCCTATTCAGACTGAATATTATGCGTTGGAAGGTCTGTCAAAACTTCTTGACACAATGAAACTTGTCAAAGTCCGACTAAATCAGCAACTTGAAGTGTTTGGTGTTGTTCTTACTATGTATGATAAACGCACAATTCTTGCAAGACAGGTTGCTGACGAAGTCAGAGAGTATTTCCAGGACACAGTATTTCAAACAGTGATTCCAAGATCAATCAAGCTTGCCGAAGCTCCGAGTCATGGACAGACCGTATTAGAGTATGCTTCAAGGAGCCAGGGAGCTGTTGCATACCGAAACCTTGCAAAGGAAGTGATCAACCGTGGTTGACAATAGCAGTAAGCCAAGAAGAGGCCTTGGAAAAGGCCTTGGTTCCCTAATCCAAAGTGCTGATGCGGAAGCTGGAGTAAACATTGACTTTACTGAGATTCCGATGAGCAGAATAGAACCAAATCCCAATCAGCCAAGAGCAGACTTTTCTGAAGAGCGATTGCTTGAACTTCAAGAATCTATCAAGAAGGATGGCTTATTACAACCGATTATTGTAAGACCTGAGGGGTCAGTATATCAGATCGTTGCAGGTGAACGTCGCTGGCAAGCATGCAAAAAGCTTGGATATAAATCTATTGCAGCAAAAGTAGTTGTAGTAAATGATATTCAAGCGCAAGAGATTTCGCTTGTTGAGAATCTACAGAGAGACAATCTGAATCCAATCGAGGAAGCTCGGGGGTATCAAAGGCTGATTGATATATCAGGTCGTAAGCAAGTTGAGATTGCGGCTTCAGTTTCTAAGAACCAAACAACAATATCCAATGCTTTGAGGCTATTAAACCTTCCGGAGGAGGTTCAAGACCTTATGTTCGAAGGAAAACTGAGCGCAGGACATGGTCGAGCGATTCTTTCTGTCCCAGACGAAGAAGGACGGATCAGACTGGCAAACAAGATTGTTGACGAGAATATTTCTGTGCGCGAGACCGAGTCATTAGCAAGGCTATATGGCGTTCATGGGCTCGAGAGAAGCAAAAGAACCCCGACTCCTCGCTCGTTTAAAACTGTTGCTAGAAAACTACGCCAGCAACTAGAAGCATCTGTCAGAGTCAAAACAGTACGAGGAAAAAACAAAATTGAGATCGAGTTCTCAGACGAAGAAGAGCTGCAAAGAATCCTGGATAGAATAATAAACAATACCAATGAAGCTACAACAGCCACCGATAGTGGCTTCAGTGATATCCAGCCTGAGGAAGAAGAGCTAGATGAGCAAGATATCTTCTCGATCAGCTAAGAACCAGCATATACAGCCACTAAGTAAAGAAAAAGTACTTTCTGTCTTAGGAGGCACCTTTTTTCTCTCAACAGTTGTCGGATTCACAATAACAAGAAACCAGAGGCTACGAGAAGAGATAACGCAGCAGATAATCAATTTACTGGCTGTCAGTAAGAGCATTATTCAGCAGACCAGATTTGTTATAGAGAGAATCGATAACATCACCCAACTTCTGAGAGTGGATCGGGATATTTTTGCTGAGACAGCGATAACAAAAGGTCTTCTTGGCTTCGGTAGTGAGACAGCAACAGAAGAGAGAACAAACGTTCGACCTTCTGCTAACCAAAATCATATTCTGGATAGAGACCTTGAGTCACAAAGGTTTATACTGGCCTTAGAAGAATACGATTCATTCTGGGAGAGATAGACCGTTCGTTTATCCAATACCGACAAAATCATCTCTCAAAATACATAGCATTATGTAAAACCGATCCGGAGTATTTGACCAGTGGAATATAGCAACAGAAGAATCATCATTTTTGACACAACGCTTCGTGATGGCGAGCAAGCACCTGGCGCAAGCATGAACACTGAAGATAAGGTAGTAATAACCAGGCAGTTGCTCAGGCTTGGGGTTGATGTCATTGAGGCTGGATTTCCTGTATCGAGCCCTGGAGAATTCGAGAGTGTTCAGGCTGTTGCTCGAGAAGCAGGAGAATCTGCTGTAGTCTGCGCTCTTGCCAGAGCGCTCGAGAAAGATATCATTGCCTGTGTCAGAGCCTTGGCTAATGCCAAACGATCCAGAATACACACCGGTATCGGAGTAAGCCAACAGCACCTGCAGGGAAAACTCCGAATGACCGAAGCGCAGGCGATAGAGCAGGCTGTCAAAGCAGTCAGTCTGGCGCGAGAGTTCTCTGATGATGTGCAGTTCTACGCTGAAGACGCCGCACGAGCAGATAGGGAGTTCCTGTTTACGATGCTTGAGGCAGCAATCGGGGCTGGTGCTACCGTCATCAACATCCCCGATACCACCGGATACAGTCTTCCGGTTGAGTTCGGCAAGCTGATAGCTGAGGTTCGTGCCAAGGTACCCGGAATAGACGCTGTGACCTTGGCAGTGCACTGCCATAACGACCTTGGGCTTGCATCAGCGCTTGCTATCGAAGGCCTGAGAAATGGCGCAGAACAAGCTGAGTGCACCATCAATGGCTTGGGTGAGCGCGCAGGGAACACTGCGCTCGAAGAACTGGTTATGGCTATTAGTCTCCACTCTGAAGAACTGGGTATGCATACCACCATCAAGACAGAGGAGCTGGTCAGAGCCTCACGACTGATCACACAGGTTACAGGAATCCGCGTGCAACCGAACAAGGCGATCGTTGGTGCAAATGCATTTGTCCACTCCAGTGGCATCCACCAGGACGGGGTGATCAAGCAGCGCGATACCTACGAGATCATCGACCCGACAACAGTTGGCTACAAAGGTAACGAGCTGCTTTTAAGCTCTCTCAGCGGCCGGGCAGCACTTGCGGAGAGGTTGACCGAAATAGACCTACCCATTGAAAGTCAGCACCAGCTTGATGAGGTATATCAGCGCTTCGTAGAGATCGCTGACCGAAAACGCATTGTCTACGACGAGGATCTGGAAGTACTGATGCAAGAGTATGGTCGCTCATTCGACTCGCTCTGGAGAATAAAAACCTTGCAGGTGAACTGCGGTTTTCCGCTGATAGCAACTGCTACCTTGGTATTAATTGACCCAAGTGGAGAAGAACACATTGCCTCGACCACAGGCACTGGCCCTATTGACGCATCATACAAAGCCGCCGACCTGATAATCAACGAGCAGCTGGAGCTGCTCGAGTTTTCCGTGATGTCTATTACCCGCGGAATCGACGCCCTTGGCGAGGTATCCGTACTGATTCAGACAGATGATGGAAGCTCCTTCACCGGTCGAGCGGCAGATGGAGATATAATAGTCTCTTCTATCAAGGCGTATCTGAACGCGATTAACCGGATGCTACGCACAAGGGCACGGCAAAGCCGTTCAAGCTAATCAAACGGCCAATAATTCGAAAGGAAGACTTTTGGTTACCAGGAACCGACAGGTCAATATTATTTCTGATTCATGTTGCGATCTACCTGCTGATTTGTATGAATCACTGGGAATCGGGCTTTTGAAGTTTCCCTATCTGATTGACGATGTAGAATACTTTGACGACCTTTACAGAACAATTACCCCGCATCAATTCTATGAGCGCCTGCGTAAAGGCGAGCAGGCAAAAACAGCGCAGATACCATATGTTCACCTACTCGAGGTGTTTGAAAAAGCAGCACAGGAACCTTTGCCGACCGTCTTTTTATGCTTCACTTCCGGATTATCCGGTAATTTCGTATCAGTGCAGCAAGCGTGTGCAGAAACAATGGAGAAGTACCCGGAGGCGGAGATGTACGTTGTCGATACCTTGCTACCCTCTATTGCTGAAGGCCTCCTGGTTTGGGAGGCGGTGCGGCAGGCTGACCGGGGACTAACCGCCAAAGAGCTGGTAGCTTGGGCCGAAGAAGCACGTTACTTCGTGAACTCATTCTTCACGATTCCCGACCTCGAGTCGCTTCGTCGCGGAGGCAGAATCCCTGATATCGCAGCCATGGCAGGAACAACTCTGGACATCAAACCGATAATCGCCATCGACCTTGAAGGGCGACTAAAGCTCTATGCAGCAGCCAGAGGACGAAAGAAATCGATTAAACTGCTGCTTTCGCTGTATGAAGAGCGTGCGATCATCGGCGAGTCGAATGTCGTCATCGTAGCCTCGGCGGACGCTCCAAAAGAACTGAAGCAAATGACCGAACAACTACTTAAAAAGACAGCAGCCAGCCCGCCAGTAATCATCAGCAGCTCTGTCGGAACCGTTATCGGTGCACACGTTGGCCCAGACATGATCGCAATCAGTTTCTGGGGACAGGATCGGCGAGAGTACATCTCGCTGACAGACAGAATCGCCTACGCGGTGACAAACCGAGCCGACACAATCAAGGCTCGCATCCGCAACGGGCAGTAATAATAAGCATGACATCGCTGGCACTTATATTCAACGACTGGCGCGGACCGATCCTGGCAGCACTGCTGAGCCAGGGCGAGCACCAGCTGACCTGCGTAGACCTTGATACGACAACTGACCAGCACACGCAGAGTCTGGCAAAAAGCGTCAGTTTCGCATCCACGGTCAGCCAGGCTATCAGCACAGCAGACATCGTGATAACCGCACTCGATAGCTCTGAGAAGGCTGAAGAGATCTACA
>WQXZ01000128.1 GCA_009781525.1 Coriobacteriia bacterium
GTCGAGTAGCCCATCGCCTCTTCGGACTTGTTCGATGTATTCAGTAGCATCCAGCCAAAGGTGTTTGAGAGGTGCATCAGGTATAGCATCCTGACACGAGCCTGCATATTCTGGCGGGCAGTATCGCTTCCAGGTTCGCCAATGGTCTCGATAGAGAGCGTCTCGATTGCTTCGACGGCTTCGCTCACTGGCATTGTCAGCGTGGAGATTCCCAGTCGCGCTGCCAGCTCTAATGCATCAGCGGTGCTGCTCTCAGACGTGTGGATCGAAGGCATCAGTACTCCATGCACATGCGCTGCGCCCAGCGCATCGACCGCCAAGGTTGCTGTCAATGCCGAGTCAATGCCACCCGATAGTCCAATCACCACGTCGCTGAAGCCATTTTTCAGCGTGTAGTCGCGGGTCGCCAAGGTCAGTGCCTTCCAGTCTGCTTCATACGGCAGCGATGAACGTATCGGTGTCTTGTCACCAGTAACGGCGCGAGCGATATTCTGGCGGGCATTGGCTGCCTGCTGGACAGCAGGTTTTTTTGGGGAGAAGATCATGTTGCACTCGATGACTCCCGTTGTAAACGGATCAATTGCGTCAGCAATCGACCCTGCGGGGTCGATTATCATGCTACCACCGTCAAACACCATGTCGTCTTGACCGCCGACCAGGCTGGCAACCACTATCCAAGCCTGTGATTCCTGGGCGATGATCCTGATGTCTGACAGCACATCAGAAGATGTCAGCATCGAGTCTTTGCCGACATACTCCTTTGCCAGCATGATAATCATCAGGTCTGTGTCAAGGAAGTCAGCTCCACTATCAGGAAGGCAGTCCAGGAAAATAGCCACCTGCGCCTCGTTGATCTTGACTTGCATGTATTGGTCAGGGTTCGCCCACCTGGGGCGAGCAGTATCTACGAAACCAAGCGAACCACCGACACCGTTTTGGCAATAGATGACCTCAGACTCTGCAATACTCCCGCGCCAACGGCTGTTACGGGGTACTACCGAACCGAACAGGCAGGGTAGGCTGGCTGTGTTTATCATCATCCGAGCGATATCAAGACTGTCTGCCTGAAGAGCTGTCGAGAAAGCCAGTCCATCCAGCGGCATACCGCTGAGAGCAAATGCCGGAAAAACCACCAGATCCGGTGGGTAAGCCTTTTGCGAGAGCTCGTCAACAATGTCTAGCATTACCCCAGCATTCTGCTCGAATGCTCCGACAGTGGGGTTATTCTGAACAACTGCGATATACAAGTGTCCTCCTTAGATAAACAAGCTAAAAAGATGCTTTGCCGTACATTATCGCATGTTCATCAGCGACGTTTCTGAGTTACCTCGCCTGGGTGGAGGCGGCGGGCATCAATCACGCCATCTACTCCGCGTAAGTCTCTCAGTATTCGATTAATATGATCGATTTCACTGACCTCAAAGGTGTAGCGCATCTCAACGATGCCATCGCGATGTACCTGCATACTGGCGCTTGTCATGTTCACGCCACTTGAAGCCAGAGCAGAAGTTACGTCCTCGTATAGCCGAAGACGGTCTGCTGCTTCGATAAAGACCTCCACTACATAGGTATTCTCGCTGCCAGCTTCTGCCCAGTTTACAGGAATAATACGCTCAGGCGTATTAAGCAGCGAAGAAGCATTCGGGCATCCCTGCCGATGAACACTGACACCTCGTCCGCGGGTCACAAAACCAATAATAGTATCGCCGGGCACCGGGTTACAGCAGTGAGCCAAACGCACCAGAACATCATCCAAGCCTTTGACAACCACTCCGGTAGAGGTTCGCTTAGACGGAGCTCTGGTTGATTGACGAATCTGCTGCGGTGCTCCAGTCGCACGACCGATCGAGAGCAGATCTGTTGCAGAGAACTGGCCCTTGTCCTCATCCACAGCTAACTCACGTAACAACCTGTTGGCGATCTGCCGGGCGGAAAGCTTACCTGCACCGATTAAGGCAAGCATGTCATCAACTGACCCATCGACATGCTCCGATGCGATCTTGCGCATGGCTTTCTGAGACCTGGCGGAGGCAATACCCAGCCCATGGCGACGCATTTCTGAACTCAAGAGGTCGCGGCCATGCACGATGTCGTCTCCCCTGCCCTGTTTAGCCAGATATGAGCGGATCTTTGACCTGGCAGAGGCAGTCTTGACCAGATTCAACCAGTCGCGGGACGGCCCAGTGTGCTTCTGAGTCAGAACATCAACCCGGTCGCCCATCTTCAGCTCGTAGCTTAACGGCACAATCATGCCGTTTACCTTGGCTCCGACACAGCGATGCCCCACTTCGGTGTGAATCGCATAGGCAAAATCAATCGGGGATGCACCAGCAGGAAGTCGAATAACATCGCCTTTTGGGGTAAAGACAAACACCTCGGTGTAGTTCAGGTCATAGCGTAAGGTTTCCATGAACTCACGTGGATTATCAGTATCCTCGGTCCACTCCAGCATCTGGCGCAGCCACCAGAGTTGCTCGTCGACCTGTTTCTCAAGCTCAAAACGAGTGCCCTTATAGCGCCAGTGAGCAGCGATGCCGAACTCGCTGACCCGATGCATCTCGTCCGACCGGATCTGCACCTCCAGATGTCGCCCTGCCGGTCCGATAACAGTTGTGTGCAGACTCTGGTAGCCATTGAGCTTCGGCACAGCGATGTAGTCCTTGAAGCGACCGATATCTGGTGTCCAAAGTGCATGTACGGCACCAAGGCATGCATAGCATTCGTTTTCTTCAGCAACGATGATACGTATTGCGATCAAGTCGTAGATGTCCGAGAAATCCTTACCCTTCTCAGACATTTTGCGATAGATCGACCAAAGATGCTTAGGCCTGCCAGTGATGCGAGCGTCGATTCCAAGCTTGTCGATCTCTTGGCTCAGAATCGAAATAGCATCAGCAATATAGTCTTCACGCATACTGCGCGACTCATCGATCATCCGACTGACCTGCATGTACCTGGCTGGCTCAAGATATTTGAAAGCCAGATCCTCCAGCTGCCATTTGATCGAATAGATACCCAATCGATCAGCAAGAGGGGCATAGATTTCAAGCGCCTCACGCGCCTTGAACAGTTGTCGATCCTCACGTAGTGCCTCTAAGGTTTGCATATTATGCAATCGGTCTGCCAGTTTAATTACAATAACGCGGATATCCTCAGACATCGCGAGCAGCATCTTTCGTATTGTCTCAACCTGCTGCTCTGACAGAGACTTTACCTCGATCCGGGTGATCTTGGTCACACCGTCTACCAGGTCACGTACCGAACTACCGAAGTGGTAAGACACCTCTTCCAGCGTAACCTCAGAGTCCTCGACAGTATCATGCAGCAGCGCAGCACAAATCGTGTCAGTGTCCATTCTCAGCTCGGTAATAGTCAATGCAACATGCAGAGGATGGTTGATATAAGCCTCCCCAGACTTCCGAATCACTCCCCTATGCGCAGAGTCTGCAAAACTGAAAGCCAGCTTGATCTTATCAATCTGATCATCATCAAGATATGACTCGACCTGCTGGACAAGCCTAAGCCATACATCCTGTGTGTCGTTGTCGTATCCATCAAGACGGTTCAAGGTGGCTTCATACAAAACCGGGGTGCCACTTGCCCGAATCACAATACCGCTGTCAGGCTGACCGCTGTCAACCTGAACAACCTGCGGCTCACTAGAAAGAACTACACCGTCACCACTGATTCGTTCAGGCTGTTCGATAACCTTGCGATCTTCAGCCATTTTGCCCCCTAAGGTACTTCATTTAAGGTCTCATCAACGTGCATTGCCATTCAGCACCAGCCAAACACTACTCGTAACAGTCTGCTTCACCGTCAGGCAGAATCGCACCCTGAATCAGGTGCTCCAGATCCGCGACACTTGCAACAGTAAGCCACTCGATAAATGCATCAAACCGTGCGATTTCATCATACGCTTCCCGGTAGCGACTGGACGAGTTCAAGTCGACACTTTGCTGATTCGGGTGCAGCTTGATCAAACGACTGTCACGTTCATTAATT
Organism: Coriobacteriia bacterium; assembly: GCA_009781525.1. Classification (GTDB taxonomy): domain Bacteria; phylum Actinomycetota; class Coriobacteriia; order Coriobacteriales; family UBA8131; genus WQXZ01. Next base: position 4,006 of record WQXZ01000128.1, read on the forward strand.
ATCTGGATAAGATCAAGCTCAGCAAAAACGTCAAGAGCAATGCTTATCTGGGAGGCATCCGGTGCTTCCTCCCCGATTTGTTTTGCCAAAGCCAGCGCAATGCTTTCGTCTGAAAAAGTTATCTCTATCACGTTTGCATCTAAACTTTTCAGGTACCGGTAGAGAAAAGCCATCTGGTCATAGTTTGGCATCGAGCGCTCAAGTAGCTCACGGTTCTTGGCTGAATCTGAAAGGTTGAACAGCATATGAATCACAGCCGGTTCACCATCTCTACCTGCTCTACCAGCCAACTGGTTCAGCGATTCACGTGAAAAAGGCGGATAGTAAAGTATCAGGTTTCTGATATTTCTAATGTTCACACCTTCTCCAAAGGCAGAGGTGGTTACCAGGCAGCTAATGGTTCCATCAGCGAAATCCTGTTCAAGCTGCTCGCGTAGGCTGCGGTCGAGTCCAGCATGGTAAAAGCTGATCTTCATAGCCATGTGGGGCAAAGCTTTGCGTAGATCACGTACCAGGAATCTGGCTGAATCTCTGCTATATGTGTAGATTACAGATGGCTTGTCTTCCGATACGATACGAACAGCCTGATCCAATCTGCTACCCCGGTCTCTGCTATCGACAACTGTCAGATTCGGACGACGAGCAGTATCGATGACCCTTTTATCAAGGTTAAGCAGCTGCTCGATTTCAACAGACTGTTTTGAGTCAGCGGTAGCTGTAGCGGCAAGTATCTGTACATCAGGAAAAATGGAGCGGATAGTCGAAAGCTCTTGATAGGCAGGCCGAAAACCAGTGTCTACAGCCATATGGTGAGCCTCATCAAAGGCAATGAAACCAATACTTGCTGCTTCAGCGATCTTTTTAGCGTGTAAAACAAGGAATTCTGGAGTGGTCAGAAGCACAGAAATCTGACCCGATCTCAAATCA
>WQXZ01000129.1 GCA_009781525.1 Coriobacteriia bacterium
TGCCGCCATCCTGGTACTGGTGGTGCTTTTCTCGGTCATCGCCCACATCCTGTTCAATGGCCTGCCGGTTATCGACTGGCAGTTTCTTTCCGAGAACCCGCGTAGCATGGGTCGCGAAGGCGGCATCTTCAGTACCATTGTCGGAACCGTTATGGTGGTGCTAGTAGCAATTATAATCGCCGTCCCATTCGGCATCGGCACGGCGTTCTACCTGGCTGAATACACCAGAGAAGGCGTCGTAAAAAAAATCATCCGCTTTAGCGCTGAGTCGCTGGCAGGAATTCCCTCAATAGTCTACGGCCTCTTTGGCTTTCTGTTCTTTGTCATCTACCTCGACCTTGGCTGGTCAGTGCTATCCGGCGGACTGACGCTTGCAGTGATGATACTGCCAACCATCATCCGCACCACAGAAGAGGCAATCATCACCGTGCCCAATTCATATCGCGAAACCAGCTTCTCGCTGGGCGGAACCAAGTGGCAAACCATTATCAAGGTGGTCTTTCCATCCGCCCTGCCTGGCATCGCCAACGGCATCATCCTAAGCATTGGCCGCTGTATAGCCGAAACGGCTGCAACGATTCTAACCGTCGGCTCAACCCTGCGCCTGCCAACTTCGGTTTTCTCACCCACCCGCACCATGGCAGTGCACTTCTACATCCTCGCACGCGAAGGCATCAGTATGGAAAACGCCTACGGAACAGCCGCGCTGCTGATCATTCTGATTTTCATTATCAATGTCGGCGTGAACATGCTGATTAATAGACTTACAGCTAAGAATCGCTAGGCTGAGCAAGGGACTACTGTGCAGAAAACCTCGCGAATCGATGACGACATGGGTGGTGCTCTCGAGACAGCGGCTGAGGCAGCGGTGGCAGCTGAGGTGGCTGGCGTGAGGGAGACAGCAGCAGTGGCAGCAGCAGCAGCATCGGCAGCTGTGGTGGCTGTTGGATCAGCTACTGCCAACAGCACTGTGGAGAAAATCGCCATCAAGCACATGAATTTCTTCTATGGAGAAAAGCAGGTTATCTTTGACCTGAATCTGAGTATTCCCAGCAATCAGATCATGGCGATAATCGGCCCTTCAAACAGTGGCATTACCACAACGCTTCGCTCGCTGAACCGACTGTTTGAGCTGAACCCTGATGCAAGGCTGGAAGGTGAGATTCTGATTGACAACCAGAGCATCTTCACTGAAGGAACCAGTGTTACAGAGCTGCGTCGACGGGTAGGTATGGTCTTTGATGTTCCGACACCATTGCCTATGTCTATATTCGATAACATCGCCTATGGGCCTCGCTTGAGTGGCAAAAAATCCAAGCAAGAAATCAGCCGGATTGTCGAAGAGTCCCTGACCATGGCTGCTCTTTGGGAAGAAACCAAAGACAGACTGAATGCTCCAGCTGCATCGCTTTCCGGCGGTCAACAACAGCGCCTCTGCATTGCCAGAGTGCTGGCACTGCAACCTGAAGTGATACTGCTTGACCGACCTTGCTCCGGCCTTGACCCGATATCGACAGCTCGCATCGAAGAGTCGTTGATTCAGCTGAAAGAGCGATACACGATAATCATTGCTCCCCATAACATTCAGCAGGCAAGCCGGATATCTGACAGGGTAGTATTTATGCTGATGGGCAACCTGATCGAAGAGGGAGATAACGCTGAAGTCTTCGCCAACCCACGCGACCAGCGAACTCACGATTACGTAACCGGTCGATTCGGCTAGAGTGGGACAAGGGGGACGGGGCGTTTTGTCCCATTTTTCCTCAGAGATAGCTTAGCTGCTTTGAGTGGGACAAAACGCCCCGTCCCCCTTGTCCCACTCATTCCGACACTTAGCGCATCTCGCATCTGCTGGGGTTTCACTCTTTTCTCCAGCTATCATAAATACTACTGCTCATTTCCATGATTTTGTCCCCAATTATGTTTATTACTTTTATGTATTCTTCATCGCTTTTGCCAGATGGGTCGTCTAATTCCCAGTCCTCACGATGCTTGCACGGAATGAAGGGGCACTCAACATTGCAGCCCATAGTAATAACAATTTCAACGGGCGGAATATCCGACAGGAGTTTTGGGTACTGGGTTTTTTCCATGTCGATACCATGTAGCTGCTTCATCAACCTTACAGCATTATTGTTAATTGCTGGTACGGCCTCTGTTCCTGCAGAGTAGCATTCGAAGATGTCTCCAGCGAAATGCCTACAGAGAGCCTCTGCAATCTGACTTCGGCATGAATTGTGGACACAGATAAACGCTATTTTAATTTTTGCGTTATCAGTCATAATCTAGGTAGTTGGTTTGTCTGCACGAATCAAAGCTCCAGCGAAGACTCCCTCAAGGATGCTCTCAGTATTGCAGCAATCATCATCGTCTGAACAGCATGTGTTTGAGACACTAACGTCATAACGGTGAACGATTTCAATATCTGCATTCTCGAAACCATTGTTGCGAAGGATTTCTAGGTATTCGTCGATAAGTATGGCTCCCGAAATACAGGCGCACCATAGGTCGTCGTCGGTCTTTAGCATCGGGTCGAACTCCTGTGTCGCAACGACATCAGCAATACGTAAGCGGCCGCCAGGCTTTAAGACCCTGTAAGCTTCTGAGATGGTTTTGTGCTTATCGTCAGATAAGTTGATTACACAGTTTGATAGGACAACATCGACCGTGTTCGCATCAAGGGGAACATTCTCGATGTAGCCTCTAATGAACTCGACATTCGTTGCGCCCATCTTTGCTTTGTTTTCATTAGCAAGTGCCAGCATTTCATCAGTCATGTCAAGACCAAAAACCTGCCCCGTTTCGCCCACGAAACGTGAAGCCAGCAAGACATCCAAACCACCTCCACTGCCGAGATCCAGCACAGTCTCACCTTCTTTTAGTTCTGCAAAAACCAGAGGGTTTGCACAACCCAGTGATGCGATCACAGACTCATTTGGCAGTTCAGTAAGGTCAACACCTTGATAATTCTTGTCGATACTTGAAATATCACTTTCATTGCAACAATTCGAATCCTTTGAGCAGCAGCTCTGCTTATTGCCAGATTGGATGTCCTTGGCAATACTGCTATAGCGCTCACGTACATTTAATCGAGTACTCATTATTTCATTTCCTTTCAAGAATTTTGCTTTGAAGCCAATGTATGAAAAACCGGCTTCGGGCTTACTAGGATGTCTTGCCCATATAGAATGGGCAACGTTCTTGAATGCATTCTTTATTGCGTGGAGTATGCGTGCATTCGATTTTTTCTGGAAGCTCCATCTGTATTTGGAGATGCTCTGCTACAAAAGCAGTTGCAGTTACAATCGAAAGGAAGCCATTTCGCTTACAGCAACGCGGACCACCTGGTTCCGAAATGCTTTTTAAACACTCTGAGGTCATGAGGTTGCACAGTCCCCAGCTATCGGTTGAAAGGGGGGTGCTTCCAGTGATGATACTCGTAAAGATTCCTGCACTTACCGCTGCTCCGCAGTTACCCCACAAGCCGCATATGCTTCCTGGTAGTTGGCTTCCGCGCTGGCGCATCTTTGTGAGAGCATCTTCGATATCAATGCTGCCTCCGCTATTTCTATAAGCTGCCAAAAGTGCAGACCCGATTAGCACGTGGTTTTCTGGCCCATGCATATGAATAGTTGGGTTTTTCATGATCTCGTTGGCAATTACATACGGATCGCGTTTGTCAGTGTTAGCACAGTAGTGAAAGATCACTGGCATGCTTGTTGAACTGTGACAGGTGTCACAGATAAAATGACCATCTTCGCACTCGCAATTCGTAAGTATAATCTGGCTACAGCCTGAACACTTTGCCTCATAGGCTGCTTGTTCGTAGACCAGCAATTTGCCGCATATCAAGCAATCTTCTTTTGCCTCGGTTTTTGTTTCGACACCACACATTCTAATACTGCCTTTCGCACACAACCAACGAATCCATATCATCTTCGGTCGCTATTGAATCAAGAAACACTCGTAATTCTCCAAAAGTTTCTTTATTCAGGGAGTAGTAGGTCCACTTCCCGGATTTGCGCCAGTTTACCAACCCACACTCTGACAGGATATCCATGTGGTGAGACAGTGTCGGCTGCGTTATATTGAGCTTCAGTAACAACTCACAGGCGCATAGCTCTCCGCCTATTAGCATGTCTAGAATCATCAGTCTGTTTGGAGCCGATAGAGCTTTATACAGCCTGGCTATGTTCGTAAAGTCTTTTGTCATGGCAATTCACCTCTCATAGATAATTATCAATCTAAGAGTACGCTTCACATAGAGAACTGTCAATATGTTTCTTTCAGTTCTGAGAGCTTTTGCGGGTTTACATGCTGTCAAAAGCGGCAAATGACTACAAATCCTGCTTCCGTTTAGCTGTGTACCCGTTTTAATAAGCGAATACATAGGTATGACAAGTAGGGTGATACCGTTTTCTTTTGCCCAAAATCCCAACCTTTGAATTTTTGGTAGACAGATTCGGGAATGAACATACCGTCTGCGTCTTGTTTTCCTTCAATAATGTCAACCATTTCACAAAATCGTGAATCGGTTTTTATATAATCATGCCTGCTCAATAGGTCAGTAACACTCACAATGTCGTACCACATTGCGGGTGCTTTCAACTTACGGAAGTCTGTACCCATATAAAACATATAAGGATGCCTTTCAAGGCTGTTTTCCCACAGAGATAGAATAACCTCTATCCCACCTTTCACTAGATCGCTGTTTTGATACTCGTCAATTTCGGATAATAGCTTTAACATGATAAGCGTAGCAAACGGGCAACAATCGTCTTTTCGTCCAGGCCCTCTGAATGTTCCGTGTTCTTCTGATACTGAA
>WQXZ01000130.1 GCA_009781525.1 Coriobacteriia bacterium
GCAACATATATGCGCTCATCAGCGATTACAAGATAAGTATCATATATCTCTTCCTGCCCCTCAAAAACATACTGCCATTTTTCATTCAAGTCATCGTCAAGCACGGTGATGAACTGGCGTGGGTAAAGCATTGTGCCCTTTTCACTACGCTCTGTGATATCGCCGTCACAGGATTGCGTGCTACCCCAAACAACCAAACCTACATCCAGTGAATAACTCGCACCTTCAGAAAACTCAAAATCCGATCCGCCAAACTTCCTGAACACAGTACGGTTGCCAGCGCTGTTATATTTCATAAGCAGTAAATCGGTGAAGCCATACGTTGGGTGGTCGAGGTCGTACTCATCTTCGTTAGTCTGGCAAGTCCCCACGGTTAACAAATCTCCGTTTTCTAATTCAAAGATGAATTCGATCGCACTCCCTCCACTGAGCTTAACTTGCTCTTGCCAGATTATATTGCCATCTTTGTCGCATCTTACTAGCCAGCCAGGTGTAATGATTGCTTCGTGCTTTCGTTCTCCGGGGATCTCAGTGTCTTCAATCCATCGAGATGCTATGTCTCCGTTTATTGAAAAAGCAAAGCCACTGTCATTGGTACTTACGAATCCGACAGAGCCGTACGTCAATGGCTCAATGTCGGTGAAGTCACGAAACCAAAGAAACTCACCTTGTTTACTGTATTTAACAGCACGCAAAAAGGTACCGGAGTTATTCTCATCCCAAACAGAGTGAAAAGCGATGATGCCGTCAGGACATGGAAAGACCCTGCGAAACGGTGGAACATAAAGCGCTACTTCATTAACACTGCCAGGGTTAACATCTTCCACTGGAATATAATTCAGATTCGCCGAAGCTGACAAGTAACCCATTTCAAAATCAGGGATAAGAATTTTTTGAAGCTGATGCAGAGTATCACGAGAAACTGAGAAGTATTCCGGTTCATCCTTAGAGCTGCTCAATAACACTGTTGGTATATCTGTGCCTAAGTCTGAATGCAAAAGTGCGTCTGACTCGACTGACTTATATCTGCAAGTAACACCCTCTTGAAAAAACAGCAAGACATCATTCACTTCATCACCAGAGTTAAACCATATGGAGAAATCCGCTGCTTCTGGGTTAGAAACGAACGAAAAAGAAAGCAGATCCTCAGCCGATAGCAATGTAAAACTCGATGCATCAAACAAAGTGCAAAGTTGCATAACCTTTTGTTCGTCAGCCTGATACGACATAGGCTGCAATTCAAAAGTGCTCATTGAGAAATCACTATAGAAAAATGTAAATCCTTTAGCACCTTCTGGGATAAAGTCGCTGCAGCATTGTGTAGGGTTTTTCGGAGTGTCATCGGCTTTCTTCGGCGTACAGCCAGGTTGAAGCAACACACACAGGGCCAAGAGTATGCAAATCAGCTTTTTCACTTTGTCACCTCTCTTTTCGGCGAATCGCCGCAAGCAGTACTACCAGATTGGCTCAAAATTCAGCCAGCCACGCGAGATATTGGTTTCGGTCAGGCGCGCGGACACAATCTGCCCAACAGCGAGTGAGCGCGATCCAGATGCGTTGGTATAACGATAGCCTGATGCTTCAAAGAACATTGACACCGGCAGGTTATCTTTCGGTATCAAACCTTCAACGGTGGTTTTATCCTCAGTAATAAACAATCCCAGCTCAGTGGCGCTGACGATCATGACTTTGAAAGTCTGGCCGACGAAGGATGACATGTATTCGACCAGTTTCAGGTTGGTGGCTTCGCGTGTAGCGGCTTCGGCTGCGTCCTCACAGGCTGACGACTGGTCTGACAGCGCCTGCAGGTTTGCCGCCAGCGCGGGCGCAACCGTCTGGCCAGCCAGCTTCAGTTTAAGCAGGTGATGCACCAGCAGGTCAGGATAGCGTCGGATCGGTGAAGTGAAGTGGCAGTAGGCTTTCGATGCCAACCCAAAGTGGCCGGTGTAATGTGCAGAATAACGCGCTCGTTTCATTGCGCGTAGCAGCACCGAGCTGATCAATCGGTGTTCGGGGCGACCGATAGACTCTTCCAGTACCTTGTGGATTGCCGCAGAGCTTGACAGACTTTGCTGCGGTTTGAGCATCTTGAGTTCGGTCAGCATGTTTGCTGCCTCTTCGAGCGCGAATGGCAGGGGTTCTTCGTGGACGCGGTAGATCATCGGTGACCTGTCGGCCAGCATGTACTGGGCTACCTGCTCGTTTGCGAGAATCATGGCTTCTTCAACCAGTGAAGTTGCTGATGTAGTCGTGCGTAGGGTAACGTCGATTGGTCGGCCTTCGTCATCAAGGTTCACCTTGGCCTCCGTGCTTTCAAAGTCGATTGCTCCGCGGGCGATACGACGAGCTTTCAATTTGCGTGCCAGCCGATCCAGAACCACCAGTCGCTCCCCCACCTCCGATGAGATCAGTGTCTTGGTTGGTGTGTCCGGCTTGGCTCCACCGATGAATGCATCGACCTGGTCGTAGTTCAGGCGAGCTTTGGAGCAGATTATCGAGGGGAACATCTGAACTTCCTGAACGCTCGCGTCGGAGTTCATAGTCATCATGATGCTCATGCTTAGTCTGTTTACACCTGCAGCCAGTGAGCATAGCTCGTTTGACAGTTGTTCAGGCAGCATTGGTATCACACGGTCTGGGAGGTAAACGCTGGTTCCCCTTGTGCGCGCTTCGATGTCAAGCGCACTGTCAAGCTGCACGTATGCACTGACATCGGCAATATGTACTCCCAGTATCAGTTGACCGTTGAGATACTCGGCTGAGAGTGCGTCGTCGAAATCCCTGGCATCTGCAGGGTCTATGGTAAAGGTCAGCAGGTCGGTCAGGTCGCGCCGATGCAGAATGTCGGGGATCCCAAGGTCGCTGCAGCCGTCAGCAAAGCTTCTGCTGTTGCCAGACAGCCCGCTCGCAAAGCTCAGGTTGCTTGCTTGTTCAAGTGCATCAGCAGAGAAAACCGTGCGAATGCGGTGCTTGCGGCAGATTATCTCAATATCTATTGCTGCTTCGCTGCTTTCTCCAACCACTTCTTCAATGAAGCCACCGGCAGATTCTACTCGTGAAGGCCAGGTTGTCAGCCGTACAACTACGATGTCGCCATCTTTTGCGGGTTTGCTGACTGCGCGAATATCGATAAAAATGTCATACGGAATGCGCTCATCAATCGGACGGACAACCCTTAGTCCATCACGTTCGATCAGCTGACCGATTATTGTTTGGTGGTTGCGCTCGATAACCCTGACAACAGCTCCGAGCGGATCACGCCCATCCTGATTGGATTGAGCTGACTGACTGCCGGATCTGGCGCTACCCCCCTGCGCCTGCCCTTGCGCTGGCGGTCTGCGCTCAGTGCGAAGCCTGGCAACCTCAACCGTATCACCATCCATTGCACCATTCAAGCGACTGGGCAATATGAAAAAGTCGCCCTCTGGCGTACTGACCGAACCATAACCTCTACGGGTCAGGCGAATCTTTCCGATTGGGCGTTGACGCGCTTTGCGCCTGGCGTTTCGCGCTTTACGTGCCATTGCATGACTACCTTATGCCTTTGATGAATCATCGCTAACAGTTGGTGCGGCTACTCGGTCATCTCTGACAGCGCTTTCAGAGCTGCATCAAGCTGAACATCATCTCCTGGTGTATATACATAACGCGGGTCTCCCGGGGTAGGAATCAGCGCTCGGGCTGCATAGTCATCGATATCGATCCCCTCAGCTTTGAAATCTATTTCTTCACCATTCTCAAGCCTATGCACAATATCGACATCATTGATTCGGATACCATCATCAACAATGATATCCGGAGTCACACCGATACCATCAACCGCATGACCGTTTGGGGTAAGGTAGTTAGCTATCGTGAACTTGATAGCTCCACCGAAACTTAAGAAACGCATATCCTGCACTGTCCCCTTGCCATAGCTGAGCTCACCAACGATAATCGCGCGACCGTGGTCTTGGAAAGCAGCAGCAACTAGTTCTGAAGCCGATGCTGACTCGCCATTCAGCAATACCACCAACGGTTTGTTTGTCTCGTGCTGGCCGAATACTTTTTCTTCTGAACTGGAGTTTCTCTCTTCGATACGAACCACGACACCTGACTTGATGAACATAGATGCGATTTCGATTGCCTGCCTGAGATAACCTCCTGGATTATCCCGTAGGTCAAGGATGTAGCAGTCAACTCCCTGTCTCTCCAAGTCCTTTATCGCTGCTCGGACTTCAACCGCACAGTTCATCGTGAACTGCTCAAGTAGGATGTATCCGACTTTCAGACCTTCATACTCGATAACGTCATATCTCACGATGTCGCGTTGAATCGTGCGAACCCTGATCGTACTGACTCGTTCCTCGCCATTACGCTCCCAAATGATCTCAACGGCTGAACCTTCCGGACGGCGAATCGTTCGAACAGCCTCATCAACATCCCAGGTTCGCCTGACACCATCGATTGCCACGATAATATCACCTGGCTCTACACCATCTTCGCTGGCTGGTGAGTTGCTGAAAACCCTGGTAACTACTGCTCTGCCGTCAGGCCCCTGCGCCAGAGTGATTCCGATGCCGACATATTCACCTGATGAATCAGCCATATAGGCTTGAAGTTCCTCATCATTGAAATACTGCGAGCGAATGTCTCCGCCTGCATCTAAAAGCCCGTCGATTGCTGCACGGGTGGCTGCATCGATTTCATCGTCTGTGTATACATGCAAGGCGTTACGATTCAGAATTCTCATAACCTCGTTGATGCGGTCTCCGAACTCACTGGGTTCACCGGATCCACCAAAAGTACTGTTGCCGC
>WQXZ01000131.1 GCA_009781525.1 Coriobacteriia bacterium
CACAATGCAAAGGTCATTACGAAGGATAATGTAAGCAGTATTTATATGGAGCCAGATGAGTGGAGTGATTTTAAATATCGTTACCGTGTTGGTCGGTACAGCCATTGGGCTGTTGTTCGGCAACCTGATTACTGAGCGCTTCAGGCAAATAGCATTTCTGGCTATTGGTGCCTGCACCATCGGCTTCGGCGTAATAATGACTGTTGGCGGCTTCGGTGACTTGCGGGCAACCGATGTAGGTACACTTGCGCTATTGGTTCCTGTGTTCTCGCTTGTCATTGGCGCCTTGCTTGGAGAAGCGCTTCGCATTGAGCAAAGGCTGGAGAGCGTCGGTAGTTGGATGCAGAAACGCATGCAGCCACGATCGCAGGAAGTCGATGCCAGCGCCGCAGAAGCAGCTGATCAGGCTGATACCGAGAACACCGCAGCTACCACCGCAGCTAACGCAACTGCCCCCACGGACACTGCTTCAACCACTCGCAGGCACGCATTCATCGAAGGCTATATGACAGCAACCATCCTCTTCTGCGTTGGAGCCATGACTTTTCTTGGCTCGATTCAAGCCGGCTTAGGTGACCCTTCAGTGCTCTACCTGAAAAGCCTGCTGGACGGAATATCGGCAGTCGCTCTGGCTTGCGCTCTGGGCATCGGAGTCGGCTTTTCGGCGGTTTCGATTCTACTTATTCAGGGTAGCCTGGCTTTGCTGGGTATGTTTTTCGGTGACTTTTTTACGCCAGCAATCATTGCATCTATGGATCTGGTCGGAGGCATCATGTTGATAGCCTTGGGCATCGAGATTATCGGTATTCACAAGATGAAGGTTGCCAACATGCTCCCAGCCCTGTTGGTCGCAATGCTTTTCGGCTGGTTACTGAGCTAGGTCGCCTCCGCCATACAGCACCCCTGCTACAGCTCGCCCCGAGCGAGCGCGCAGCCGATATCCAGCAACGCTTCCACCTGCTCCAGGCTCGCAGCTTCGGCATAGACCCGCACCAGCGGCTCCGTCCCAGAGGGACGCGCCAGCAACCAGGCGTCAGAGGCAAAGCGAATCATGATGCCGTCCTCCCGCTCCAACTCAACAATTTCTTCTGCCAGAGGCTCAAACAGCGAAACATAGGGGCTTTTATCCACACCAGCTACCTCTACATGTGTGGATAAAAACGCGGCCTTCTGCTCGTCGCTCAGACGCAGGTCGCGACGGTTATACTCCAAACGACCAAGCTGTGAAAGCAGCTCATCTACCAACTCTGCAAGAGACTTTCTACGCATCGCCATCATCTCAACCAGCAGCAACGCCATCAGCAACCCATCACGTTCGCGGACGTGACTGGGTATACCAAAGCCGCCGCTCTCTTCTCCACCTATCAAAACATCGCCTGCCAGCATCTCTTCGTATACCCACTTGAAGCCGATCGGCTTGGTCGCAAGCTCCAGTCCAAGCCGCTGGCACTGCCGCTTGATCAGGCTCGAGCCAGCTGATGTACGCACCACGCGACCGGTCTGACCGCGCCCTTCTACCAGGTGCGAGATCAGCAGGCTGACAATGCGGTGTGAACTGACATAGATGCCGCTGCCGTCAACTGCACCGATCCGGTCGGCATCACCATCATTGATCAGGCAGGCAAAGTAGCCAAGCTCTGCAACCTTTGCAGCACCGACGTTCACCCATGGTAGAATCGGCTCGGGATGCAGCCCCGCAAAAGTCGGATCCGCCCCGCCGTTGACTTCCTCAACCGTGACATCCATGTCGCGCAACAGTTTAGCCAGGTAGCTGCGCCCTGCTCCATACATCGGGTCAAGCACGACCTTAACCCCAGCATTCACAATAAGATCTCTGTTAACACTTAGTGAGAGCGCCTGCAGGTAGTCATCCATCAGGTTTGCGTACGTGAAGCTGGCACGGGCAACCGGTGCAACCGCGGTCTCTGAAGAGACGGAATTCTGCGCCAGCTCGAAGATTTCTGAGGCGGCGGCAAAGGCAGCTGGCAGCTCTGCAACCAACAGCTCTTCAACTATGTCACTGAACCAGGCTGGAGATGCTCCGCCATCGCTCATGCGTAGCTTAACTCCAAGGTACTCAGCCGGATTATGCGATGCGGTCAGCATGATTCCACCAACGGCATCCTTGTTGTTAGCGACCGTCCAGCAGAGGGTGGGAGTAGGGCAGTAGCGGTCGCTTACCACCACATCAAAGCCATGAGCGGCAACTATCTCGGCGAGGAAGGCAGCATACTTGCCTGCATTAAGCCGGCAGTCGTAGCCGACAATCAGGGTGTTCGCTCTGTTGCTGGTGAACTCAGTCGCCGCCGCCGCAGCGCCTGCCGCCTCCGCGCCATCAAGCAACTGACGATATGCACGGGCAGTCGCATCAGCAACTGCTGCTAGAACCGGCAGGTCAAAGCTTTCACCGATAATTGCTCGCCAACCATCAGTACCGAAATGCACAGAACTGACCTGCTTTACACCATCTGTCATCTGATGCTCCTTTACTGGATCGCTTTACCTAATATTAAGTGGAGTCTCTGAACCCCTGCAAGAACTTAGTCAAAAATGCAACAATGCCAGCTAGTCGCTGGCATTGTTCAATCAATCAAGAACATCTATTAGCAACCGTGTGTTGCTTAAAACACATGTTGCCAGAAGCATATCAGCCTATTGCTTCTCAAAGACAATCGTCATTTCGAAACCCTCTTCTTCAATGGTCAATGTCAAAACTGATCCATCAACAGTGGCTTCCCAGGTGGTATCTTCAAATACAATTGTGATGGTTTTACCGCTTGCACTCCAGGTGCCCGTTTCAACTTCTCCCTCAGCAGACATTAAGCAAGCGCCATCATCTTTAAGCTCAAGGGTCATATCGTCTTCGTAGAGCTCTGCAACATCGAGCTTGATTCCCAAAAACTCGATTTCCGTTGCTTTCCACACCCCGACATTCGGGTCTGCCTTTTTGCCGCAGCCAATCAAAGCCAGTGAGCTGATCATCGCAACAACAACTAATGCTGCTAATACTTTCTTTTTCATCGTTTGTCCTTTCTTTTAGACATGCTACGTTTATTGCTTTCATTGCCAAGGATTAGAGCATATTAAGTACTATTGCCTTACCTTAGATGACAGTTTATCTTATTTTGCATTTGACCCGAAACCTGGCGGTCAACAAATGGGCATATTGCTTAACTAATAAAACATTTGCTGATGCGCTGCATGCCTAACCAACATGCCTGACAGCCGATATAGAGTATAATCGCAGTCTTTACTGACATATCCCACGCAGGTACTGATTTCACTGAAGAAAGGATAGACATGTATATTCTAGTCATCAACGCCGGCAGTTCCTCTTTGAAGTTTCAGCTGGTCAATCAGGATACAAGAGCACTTGTAGATAAGGGCCTGTGCGAGAAGGTCGGGCTAGACGGTTCCTTTCTGCAGTACGGAATAGGCGACGCAGAAAAGACAATCGACATACCGTTACCTAACCACCACGCAGCCATTCAAGCCGTATTGAATGCCATGCTCAGCACCGACGGCGGCTCGGTTGAGTCTCTTGATCAGATAGTTGCCGTTGGCCATCGTGTCGTTCACGGCGGAGAATACTTCAGCGGCTCAGTGGTTATCACCGACGATGTTATCAACCGCATAGAGGAGTGCGTGCCCCTGGCACCGCTGCACAATCCCGCCGGTCTGATGGGCATCCGCGCCTGCATTGACCTGATGCCAAATGCCCTTCAGGTCGCGGTTTTTGACACTGCCTTCCACCAGACCATGCCGAAGAAAGCCTTCATGTATCCACTGCCGTACGAGTTCTACGAGAATCTCTCAGTCAGACGTTATGGATTTCATGGCACATCGCATCGTTATGTCAGCGAGCGAGCCGCAGCATATCTAAATAAGAACCCGGATGAGTTAAAGTTGATAACCTGCCATCTGGGAAACGGCGGTTCTATTACAGCCATTGACGGCGGACGTTCAGTTGATACCTCAATGGGTTTGACCCCTCTGGAAGGCCTGATGATGGGAACACGATCAGGTTCTATTGACCCAGCCATTCTGCCCTTTGTTATGAAGGCAGAAGGACTGACTGCTGAAGAAGTCGAAAGCATAATGAATCGTAAAAGCGGACTCTTGGGTATTTCTGGGTTGTCCAGCGATTTACGTGATGTGTTGGCAGCAGCTGCAGATGGTAACGAGCGTGCTCAGCTGGCTTTAGAAATGTTTGCCTATGCTGTCAAAGGCTATATCGGACGCTATACCTTCATTTTGGGTGGGGTGGACGCGGTAGTGATGACCGCTGGAATAGGCGAGCGCAGCGCCGATATGCGTGCATTGATCTTTGAAGGTTTAGAAGGTGTCGGTATGGTGTTAGACAGTGAGCTCAACGCAACGGGGCGTGGCGAACGCGAGATCTCTGCAGAAGGCTCACCGGTCAGGATTCTGGTGATTCCAACCGATGAAGAAGGTGTCATAGTCAGCGACGTACTGGCGATTCTTCAGAGGTAGGTCACAGGTAGCAGCAACAACGCAAAGGGCGACCATTAAATCGGTCGCCCTTTTTAGTTTCATCAGACCTGAGCCTGAGCCTGAACTGCGGTAATAGCTATAACACCAACGATGTCATCGGCTGAGGCACCGCGAGAAAGGTCATTTACTGGTTTCGGGAAGCCCTGGGTAATCGGGCCGTAAGCTTCTGCTTTC
>WQXZ01000132.1 GCA_009781525.1 Coriobacteriia bacterium
GCTGTCTGGCAGAAGATCGAACAGCTGCTGGCTTAAGGCGAGGCTGACGTGGTGAGGCAGAATCACACAATGGGCCTGCCGTGACAGTTCTTGTACTTTTTGCCGCTGCCGCAGGGGCAAGGTTCATTTCGACCAACTTTGGGTACTGCGTTAGTCACTGTATCGAAATAGACACCATCACCGCACATCCCTGGTGTTGCGTCATACATTCGCTGGAGTATATTTGATACGTCAGCTGAATAGCCCTGTTGCATCAATTCGGCTGGAGACCAGCCATTGTTAACCCAAAGCGGTGAGTGATTGATAAAGTCGATAACAGCTCGAAACATGCCGATTGATTCAAACACTTCAAGTGGGATGCCCCATTCATCAAAGAATCTGACGATTCCCTCAATGCTGGGATCCCATTTGGTTAGTAGGTAAAAACTCTCAAGAAACTCGTCAGCAAATAGATACTCGTCTTCGTCATCTGGAACATTCGCATCAAGCAGATCGCGCACGAAGATTGCCTGGGGGAGCTGCAGGTATTGATCGATTGCAGTTGTTGTCAGTAATGAGTCAAGATCAACCGGCTTTCGTTCAATTTGCGCATGTCGCTCAAGAATTGTTTGTCGAAAAGCCTCAATGTTTTCAAGAGCAATTTCATCTACTTCACCTCGTTCATCTTCTGCATATCTTTCTGAGAGGGTTCTGTGAGTCAGATATACCTCGTTGTTTTTGAAATCGAAATAGACGGAAGCTCGACTGTCGTCAAATTCTGCGTTTCGATCAAAAATCTCGCCCAGAAGCATGTGCCTGATCTCGACTCCGTCGGTGCGAATGGGAATGTTCTCAAAGATCCATTCAATCAGATCCTCAGATAGCACCATTCCGTAGACATCTGTGAAGTAATTGATGCTCCTTCTAATAAAGTCTATTCTCTGAACGCTCTTGCCTATGTACTCTAAATCAATTTTAGAGAACACCTTAACAAACTCATCTGGAACAACATAGTAAAGGGCATGATCATCTTGGTATAAGCTCAGTATTGGAGGTTTTGGTAGAACCACCGAATCGAAAAAGGTGCGTGTTGGGTCTATGTCAGTATCCTCGAAAGCGCGCTTAAGAAGCCCACCGGCTTCTATAACCTGCTTGAATAACTCTGCTTCGGCAGGCGAGGCAGAATGGATCAAGAATGTCTGCATAATTTCTACAGCATCTTCAGTCAAAGTCTTAACAATCAGTTTGGCAAGATCAACCTTTTTCAGGGAAGAGTATCGCCTCAGGCCGATGCCTTTGGCATACTCAAGCATTTCAGCTCTGGTCAGTGCCATCGTAATGTCTGACAGTGTTCTTCGAGGTGTATCTTTTTCTGCAAAAAATCTCAAGAAAGTGATCGGAGAAAATGCATTCGTCAGGTCGTCTATGGTATCGCCATCGAACTCATCAAAAATGTCATAAATATCGTCGTCGTAGCCCTCCCATTGGGTACTATCGGATGCCATGTAGTCTTCGATTGCCTGTTCACGCTCTGCGCCGGTTAACCCAGCCAATGCTCCCCGACGAAAGCTTAGAAGCTCGCTTTCGTCGTCATAATCAGGCCTTCTTGATGCACCAGTGCCAGAGTTACTTTTTGAACTCAAGCTTGGACTGACCCCTATTAGTTCGCGCAGACTAATTCTTTCTCTCATACTTTGGTTTGCCTTGATAATTGGCATCATAGCAATTAGCTCTTTTGCTGAGGTAATAATCTGCCCACGTCGAAGGGCAGCCTGATGCCAATCATCCAGCATCACTTTAGTCATGTCATTGATCTCTGCGTCAAATACAAGGATGTCGGCGTGGTAGACGATCAGGTTTTCAAATGGTAGTAGAGTGGTATGAACCAGCATTGGTAGCTCACCAGGATACGCATCAATAATACTCTCACTCAGGCCAACAACTCCAAAGGCATGGTGCTCAGCTGCAAAAACGCTGAACCACGAGTTGTGTTCTACCAGTGCAAAGGATCCAGACACACGATTTTTCCAGCCAGCAATAATATCCAAATCACTTTTGCTAAGACTGTAGGGGTTTTCGTCGATAAATCTATCGATAATACTGTCATCTTCCCACAGCACATCACATATCCTGACCAGTTCATCTCTGTCCCAAGCAGAAGGATCCTCGTTAAACTGCTGACTTGATATGCTAAGAGAGTCATTAGCGAATGATATAAGTGCAGAGAGACAGCGATAAAAGATCTTTGTCTGTATTTGGTTTAAGTGCATGACGACCTCGATTCAATAAACGTAGCAGGTGTTGTTAGCTTGAACCAGTTTATAGCATCGTCATCCAGATAAGCGAGATGACAGTGTTGGCTCTATAAATCGTTTCGAGGTGTCGTGATTCGTTGTTCAATCACTTTAGCTGCGTAGGTTATGTCAATCCGCTCCTGTTCGAGGCGGAGGTCGCTTTGGCGAAGCTGGCTGAGAACAGCAAGTTCAGGCTCAGTCAGATAGCCAATGCTGCCCCTGAAAGGTTTTGGCTCAATAACTGCCATTGACGAATAACGTGAAAGTGTCTCGGAATCCATCAGTATTGACTCTAACTGCGAAAAGACCTTTCTTGCTAGCGAGAGAATCTGCAAGCCATGGCTGTCCAGGTCTCCCCAATAGAGCAGGTTTTCTGATTGGCTGATCCAGCTAACTCCAGCAAGCGTTGTAACATCACGACCTCTGCCGAAGACTGCAATCAAACCCGGAAGAGGGGGTAAGGCAAGCAGTGTTTGCAGGTTTTCGACAATCAAAACCCACTCAGGTTTCCATGTTAATCTGTCAAGCTCTGACACCGGAGCACTGAATGTGCGAAGGTGGCCTTCGCGCTGGACAAGCAGCTTTTGATCAAGCACCCGTATTGTAAACTGTGCAGGAGCAGCTGCCAGACCCAGGTCAGAGTTGGCAGATAATGCCAGTACGAGCTTCTGTACAATGGCACGATGTCCTTCAAGCCACTTACTGTCAACTCCCTCAATCGGTAGTTGGCGAGGGAGCATACCGGAACCAGGATGTTCAACCACCCAATTGACCACAGCAACTAACCGATCGATTTCAGCACTATCAAGTTTTGGAAGCTCAATCGTTATAGCAGACAGAGCACTACTGAGCTCTTGCTCGCGCTTTGGCCAAGCTTGCTTCAGCTGCTTTGCTGCTGCCACAGAATGTCGCCAGTCAGCTTCAGCCTCTGCGCTAGCCAGCATCGCTAGACAGTCAGAGCCAGTGACTCTTACTCTAACCGGCAGTGTCTGGGTGCCAAGCAATCGCCAGTTTCTATACTGCCACTCAACCTCAATACGCTCGGCAAACTCATCAGGCCAAGCGACCAGTCTCCACGTGCTGATCCATGCCGCGACAGCATCCATTGACTTGCTGGCATCAGCTTCGGAAGGGGGATGTAGAGGCAGTGAGTATTCGCAGCTTAAGCCATAGTCCGGCATTGTCAACCATGTTCGTAGGGCACTTTTATAGCGCTTGGCAGCCCAGTCTTTCAAGTCATCGGGTGTTCGCACAATGAGCTCAATAAATAATCACAGCAGGCTGCATTGTTCGTAACCCTGCAGAGTCTGATCTTGCAGGGCTGCAGGGTCAGCCAGGTAATCATCGGTTTCCCAGATCAGCTTTTCACAACGCGACCCTTCACCTTCGCGATTGCTTACCTGAACAGCCCCGCCAACATAGCCTTCTAATGTTTGCAGCATCTTTAAAGGGGTCGCTAATAACAATTGAAAACCAAACGAAGCAAAGACATCCAAGCCAGCTTTTGTGAAAGCTGGGTCAGTCTTGTCAAAGGCTTCATCAAGTGCAACCAAGCCATAAGTTGGCTGACTGGCGCCTTCACGGGCCAGTTGATAGCGCAATGCTGCTGCCAGACAGAAAACCACTAGCTTTTGGCGCTCTCCACCCGACAGTCCACCTGCACCTGAATATATATCCTCAATCCCACCGGTTTCTGTATCTCGAACCTCAGCGATGAACCTGACATGCAGGCGTGTGTCTAAACACTGTCTACGCCATGCCTGGTCAGCTGGTTCTTGCGACTCTAGGCGACCAAGCAGATCCGCTATTCTCTTGTAACGCACCTCAGCCTGCTGGCGGTCTTCATCGCTATACTCCTGGTTGAAGTTATCTTCAAGTGAGCCGGAGACGATTTTGCTCAGGTCATCTAAAAAGGCACGTACATCCGAGGATGGTGACTCGACAACCCTCAACCATAAATGGCGACCAGGGGAGTACTCCGTTTGCGAAAGCGATTTGTTTATCGGGTCAACTCTCTGTTTGATTTCTCGACGGGAGGCTTGAATTACTTGCGCAATATCGCCGATATTATTCCTGGATTGCTTTTGCAGCATCGAGAAGAATCTATTCTCGAATTCCGGCAATCGATCGGTTCGAAGTGCTTCAAGCACTGCCAGATATTCTTCGAGATATTCAATGTCAGTACCAAGGTTTTTTGCCTGACCAGCCCAACCGTGCTTGTAGGCTGACATGTCACCGATAACGCGATTCTCAGCTCGCTGCTTTCTTCCGTTGATCCGAAGATCCTCTGCCTCCAAAAACTCACGTAGCTCCCGACTAATATCTTCAGTCGACATTATTTGGCCAGGCTCTTTTGCAGACCGGATCGTCTCAATCCTTTCTCCCAGACGTTCCGCGACTGCTGCTGGA
>WQXZ01000133.1 GCA_009781525.1 Coriobacteriia bacterium
AGCAACTCTGCGTTCGCAATCGACGCGGTGAGCCGGTTGCAATCGGCCGACTGGAGCGCTTCGCTGCTGACTGGTTTCTAGCTCAGGCTGGCAAAAGTACAGATGCCTCATCGGATGCCATTCTTGGCGATGCACCCAAGGTAGCCTGCATCGGTTCTGGCCCCGCATCACTGACCTGCGCTGGTGACCTGGCAAAACTTGGCTACGATGTCACAGTTTTTGAGGCTTTCCATGTCGCAGGCGGAGTGCTTGTCTATGGAATTCCCGAGTTTCGCCTACCAAAGGCGATTGTCGCTCAAGAGGTCGACAACCTCAAGCAAGCCGGAGTCAAGATTATCACGAACAGCGTTGTAGGGCGCACTGTCTCAATAGACGACCTATTGAGCCAGGAATTCGAAGCTGTCTTTATCGGAGCAGGTGCCGGCCTACCAGGCTTTTTAGGAATATCTGGAGAAAACCTTTTGGGTGTTTACTCTGCAAATGAGTACCTGACACGCATCAATCTGATGAAGGCGTACCTACGCGAATATGATACCCCGGTAGCACCTGCCCAAAGAGTCGCTGTAATCGGAGGAGGAAACGTTGCCATGGATGCAGCGCGGTCTGCCCGACGCCTGGGTGCCGAGGTTACGATTGTCTACCGCAGAGGTGAGTCTGAGCTACCGGCTCGTGCCGAAGAGGTTCATCATGCAATAGAAGAGGGTATAGAATTCAGTTTCCTGGCTAACCCTATCACGATTATCGGTGATGAAAAGCGTCGGGTTACTGCTCTTGAGTGCGTTCAGATGGAGCTCGGTGACGTTGATGAGTCAGGTCGTAGAAGCCCTCTTGTCAAACCTGGCTCAGAATTCACCCTTGATGTCGATGCGGTTGTAGTGGCTATTGGCACAACACCTAACCCGTTAATCGCTGGAACAACTGCAGGGCTTGATGTAGACGGAAGAGGTTGTCTGATTGCAACTCCTGACGGTGCCACCACAAAACCAGGTGTGTTTGCCGGTGGTGACATTGTCACCGGAGCAGCAACTGTTATTCTAGCTATGGGAGCGGGAAAGACTGCAGCGACAGCAATCAATCAGTATGTTAAAGGAATAAAAAATCCTTGGGCATAAATCTATGCTGTTTTTGTATACACGTTTCATAGATTTTTGTTGCGCTTTGACCCTGATATACTTTATGTGTTCTGGTATAGTATGCAGCTGCTGTTGCTTATGCAACATTAGCTAGCATACAAAATGGCATTTTTTGTTAACGAGATACTTGCGAAAAAACAGTTTTGTTGCTATTATGCTAAACTCATATACAGGGATTAGGATATCTCGTCAGAGAACGCAGGGGGATCCACAACAGAAGGGTCCGTAGGATGACGAAAAACGAAGCTCAACCGAAGCAGTCCGCATTGACAAAAGCCCTCGCTAACGAGAAGGGCGTAGACCGACCAACCGTATACAAAGGGTTCTACATTTATGCTGACCAGTATGTCAAGCTCTTGGAGCGATCAGCATATAACAAGATTAATGGAATCTTTCCGTCAAACTCATCTGACATCATAAGAGAGGCACTGGATCAGTACCTGAACGAAGAATAGCAGCCTTTAGGTTTGTTTGATGCTCTTTGCGCTTTTAAGCCTCTGACCTATTAGTAAGGCTACCACACATATTAAAACCAAAACGAATGCCCAGCTGGCTGCCATGGCAATCCAGAAATCAAATGGATAAGTGGTGATTAGCAACGAGTTGTATTGGAAGCTCCAGGTTCCCTCCTCAAAGAGTATTTGGTGCATCAGAATAAAGAGAGCATCGAAGTTCAACCAACCGAATACTGTCAGCGCAAGAACCAACACCAAGGTGAGGGTTGCAGCCCAACTCAGAGCCTGACCTAAGGCTTTGTACTGGGCTCTATTGACTAGTACTGACCCAAGAACCAGTATCACAGCAGCCAGGATCATTGCCAGAATCCTGACACTGGTAAAGACGGCTCTGACATCATACATATGTGATATTGCCTCTGCATCGAATGAGGTTCTATAGTCATCGCCTCGTGGCATGTTGTCTGGACCACCTGAGACAAACCTCAAGCCAGCATCAGCTGCCCTAAGCAACTCCTCCTTGCTTACGGACGAGTTCGTTACATCAGCATATTTATTTACCCAGAACTGCGTTATTTGGGGCAAGAGTATCAGTTGCAGCGATGCACAAAGGATGAGTGGTAGCAGGCATGCTATCAGCGCTGCCCGAATTACTTTGGTAGACAAATCAGTACCGAACCCGCCAGAATGTCAAGCCGTGTGCGGGAGCTGTCTGCCCTGCAGACCTCCTGTCAAGAGCCGCCAATACCTCGCCAAGCCATTCTGGTTCATGACGACCATATCCGATATCGACCATCGAACCGACAATGATTCTAACCATTGAGTGCAAGAAGGCATTTCCTATCACCTGAACCACCAAACAAGGTTCACCGAGATGATCCATGCTGAAGATGTGGATTTTCTGAATTGTGCGAACGGTGTTTTTATCCACAGCTGAAGCTGCCTGGCAGAACGATTTGAAATCATGCTCCCCTTCCAGGTATGGAGCAGCCTCTCTCATTTTATTAACGTCGATGCGATGCTCGGGTAGCGACCAGGCATAGGGAGCCAAGAACAGAGACGGAGATCTACTGGCTATCAGCCGGTAGCGGTACTCGCGGCTGACCGCTGAGAAGCGCGCTGAGAAATCTGCTGGTTTCTGGACGGCTGAGCGAACCACCATTGAGTCAGAGGTCAGAGCGTTGAGAGAAGCCTGCAACCTTTCTAGAGGTCTTTCGTCAAGTTCGTCTTGGCTGAGCGTAAATGACACAACCTGGCCGTTAGCGTGCACTCCAGCATCAGTGCGTCCCGCTCCGACTGTCTCAATCGGGCGGCGATAAATGGTTTCTAAAGCTTGCTCAAGCGCACCCTGGATGGTGGGCAGTCCGTCTTGGCGGGCAAATCCATGGTAGTCAGTACCGATGTAGGCTAGGGTTAATGCTATTACCTGGTTTTCCAACTCTTACTCCTGAAGTACATTTTGCGCCATCATAAC
Organism: Coriobacteriia bacterium; assembly: GCA_009781525.1. GTDB lineage: Bacteria > Actinomycetota > Coriobacteriia > Coriobacteriales > UBA8131 > WQXZ01. The sequence continues at coordinate 3,063 of WQXZ01000133.1, forward strand.
TATGCCACTACGGGGTTTTGGCGCAAACCAGGTTGATTTTGGTGGCATAAGCTGGCCTGAGTCTGCTACAGCGAAGAAGTCATCCATATCTACTGCATGCAGGGCAAACGCCAAGGCTTCTCCTGGTTGGCGTTCGAAAGTCGCCATCCTTTGCACCAGACCTTGGATTCCTAGCGAACCACCAACATAGGTGATTCTGGTTGATTCCTTCGGATCGTCGATACCAAGCAGTGGCTTTAGTACACTGCTTTGCAGAATAGAGACATCCAGCGCGGCAAGAGCGTCTGTTGACCTGATCTGCTCATTGAGTTGCAGCTGGTACCAACTGCCATGCATGTGCATGGCAATCTGACCACGCTGGATTGGCTGGATCTTTTCAGATGGTTCTGCACTGATTATCTGCACTGAATAGTATTGACGTACTTGCTCCAGGAACTGTTCTTCGGTGAGCCCATTCAGGTCTTCGACTACACGATTGTATGCATGGATCTGCAGCATGTCTGCTGGGAACAGGATGGCAAAGATGCCATCAGCCTTAATCGTGGATGCAGCTTCAGCCCGGTGGTGCCCATCTGCTATATATAAGGTGTCTAAGCTCTGGTACGTCTGAATAACCTGCTGATTAAGCGAGCTGTCGATTATCCACACGGTGTGCCTGATGTCATCAACTGAAATAAAGTCGATGTATGGATCGGAGGCAGCCATTAGCTCGGAGTGAAGCTGTTTGATACTTAAGTCTGTGCGGTGGGTCATCAACACAGGGCTGGCTTGTACGCCAAGAGTGTTTATATGGTCTACCCTGTCTTGAAGCTTCTCGGTTCTAGTGTTCTCATGGCGACGGATGATGTTGTTTCGGTAGTCCTCGGTCGCAACCGCAGCCATCAGCCCGATCTGTATGTTGTGGGTATCTGATATCGCACTATCGGGCGGTATAGAGCTTTCGACTTTATCAGCTATGTCGCTTTTCGGCCATGCCATCCTATATAGGTAAAAGCGGTTCTGCTCCTGCTGGTACTGGTTTGAGGCTATGCTGGATTGGAGGATCTGTTTTGCTTTTTGATAGACTTGGGGGTCATACTCGTCAAGCTCAGGGAGTAAGGCCGTTGTGCGATCTATGCGTAAAAAGCTTTCAGGGTAGTTAGCAATCTCATCTGCGGCTTCTTTAATAGTAAAAACATCGTAAGGCAGTGCTGCAACTGCTTCTGCCTGCACTGAGCTGACCACATAGCCAGCCAATGGTGCTATAAGAACCACCTAAGACATCCTCTCAACGATATACTCCGCTAGAACTTAGCAGCATAAGAGCACAATGCTGCAGGTAGTCAATAGATGACCTGTTGAAGAAACGAGCCAGGGCTCCGTGTTGAATCATAAAATAGATGAAGATAGCTTCAAGCACTAAGAAAACCATCACAAAGAGTGTGAACATCGTCTGGCTGATGTCGTTATCGCTTTCTTCTTCTTGCTTGTCATCGTCATCGTCATCAAGATCAGTGCCAATCTCATCGACCACCCCTGCTATCTCAGTGCTGTCTACAATCTGCAGTTCAGCCAGTATCCTGTCCGCTTC
>WQXZ01000134.1 GCA_009781525.1 Coriobacteriia bacterium
CAGGAAAACAATGTGGATAAAACCTCCATCGCCGACATGCAAGCCCAAACCGCTGTCGCAAGCGCATACCCAGCATTAGAATCGCTGCCAGGTAACATTCCGAACCAGCCGCTCAGCTACCTGTCAGGAGCAGAAGCACGGCAATCCCTCCAAGGCTACCTGCAAAAAGGTAGCGTATTCTCGCTGGTGATAGAAGACAGCCCCGGACAGGCATCTTTCTTTGACACAAATGAAACCGAACTCTACTGCCTGGTTGAGGATAAGCTGCTTAACTTAGGCGAGATCTTATCCACAGAAACATCTACTGCATTGGCAGAGCTGTACTGTCAAGCGGAGTTGTTGATAGCGTTTGACCACAAGGCTCTGCTCGGATACCTGATGCCGCGGGACACGACGGTTGCTGCTGCGATCGATTATGCCGAGGTAGATCCGACGCGTCTGTTCGACTGCAGCCTGGCAGCCTACCTGATCGATTCGACGATGGTACCGGGGTCGCTGCGCGCGCTTTTGGAGCGATATCCTGCACTTGCAGACGAGGCTGCTGAGGTGCAAGAGCAGCTGGCTGCCTTGCCCAGACTAGCAGCTCAAATGTTGCAGCAGTTGATAGCTGATAATGCCTTGGAGTGCTACGAGACAATCGAGAAGCCGCTGATTGCGGTGTTGGCGCAAATGGAGCGAACAGGGGTGCGCATCGATCGCGAGATGCTGGCAGCGCTGAATCGCACGGTGACCGCAGACCTTGAAGATCTGCGGCGCGAGGCAATCGAGGCGGCAGGTGAGGAGTTCAACCTTGATTCGCCGAAGCAGCTGGGGGTTATCCTGTTTGAGAAGCTTAAACTGCCGACTGCGAAAAAGACGCGCACAGGTTACTCGACTGACGCATCGGTGCTCGAGGATCTGAAACCTCTGCACGCCTTGCCTGGACTGATGCTGGCGTACCGCGAGCTGGCAAAGCTGAAGTCGACTTATCTTGACGCCTTGCCCAGGTTGGTTAAGGCTGACGGGAAAATTCATACGACCTTCAATCAGACGGTGACTGCAACTGGGCGGCTATCGTCAACTGATCCGAACCTGCAGAACATTCCCGTGCGGACCGAGCTTGGCAGGCAGATCAGGTTGGCGTTTGTTCCTGATGGGGCATCGTTTGCTGGGGTTGCCGGGATGGGCGCGGGTGCTGCTGTGGCACTGGCTGCTGTGGCGCCGGGGGCGGCACCGGCGGCGGCACCGGCTGCTGTGGCACCGGCGGCTGCGGCAAGCGTGAAGCCCCTCAGTCACACTGCAGTACCGCGAGAAGCCGTATTGCTCGGGGCGGACTATTCCCAGATCGAGCTGCGTATCCTGGCGCACTGCTCGGAAGACCCCGGCCTTGTGCAGTCCTTCATAGCTGGTGAGGATTTTCACACCATGACCGCCTCTCAGGTTTGGTCGGTCGATCCTGCCGATGTTACTCCCGAACTGCGCAATCGTGCCAAGGCGGTCAACTTCGGCATCGTATATGGCCAGCAGGCATACGGACTCGCCCAGTCACTCGGTGTACCTTATCAAGACGCTCAGTTTCTAATAAACCGCTACTTTGCCACCTTTCCGGGTGTCAGGGATTATCTGGATAAAACCGTTGCGATTGCACGCAGCCAAGGCTGGGTCGAGACGATTTTCGGGCGCAGACGGTATCTGAAGGATTTGTTTAGCAGCAATGCCAGTCGTCGCAGTTTCGCTGATCGCACAGCCATGAACCACCCGATGCAGGGCAGTGCAGCAGACATAATAAAGCTAGCTATGGTTGAGGTGATGAATCGGATAGTCGCTGATGGTTATGCGGCAGAGCTGTTACTACAGGTGCATGACGAGTTGATGTTTAACTGCGCAGCTGACGAGGCAGCAAGTCTGGGCGAAATGGTCAAGCAGACGATGGAAGCTGCCTGTGAGTTGAAGGTTCCACTGGTTGCAGACATCAATGTCGGTAGCAATTGGGCTGAAGCACACTAGTAGCAGTACCTTTCCAACCCTTTCCAGCAGCCATATACCCCTCGTTGCCAAACCGGAATGAGTTGGTGGCAAAAAATCGCCTTCGTCGGTGTCGGAGAGGTGGTTTTATCCCTATGATCGCCTTCATTCGGTAGAGATATCGCGCATTTTGTTGGTATTTCACTTTGATTACCTCCAGACAGACACCGACGAAGGCGATTTTTTGCCACCAACTCATTCCGGTTTGGCAACGAGGGGTATATGGCTGTGTTGTAAGGAGGTGCTTTAGCATGATGGATTGCATACGGCACAACTTGGCTTACAAAATTCGCATAAATAGACATATTAATAGTATGGTGGCTGCTGAGTTCTCTTTCGAAAATGCCAGTAGTAAAATTACTTGTTAAGCTACTTTTGATAGGAAAGAAAGGAAAGGAGTCACGACTATGACAATTATCAGCGAGTCGTTGGCACGAAGGGATTTTTTGAAGTATTTGGGAGTTGCCGTTGCTGCTGTTGGCGCGAGCGGATTGGTTGCTTGCGGTACGAAGAGCGATGGCGACAGCGGGTCTGATGATGAGGCGGGGGACATCATTATCTACGCGCAGGGAGCCGATCCGCGGGCTTTGGATCCGGCCTATTTCGATGATGGCGAGTCAGCCAAACCTGCCGGCAACATTTTCGAGGGTCTTTATCAATATGGGGATAAGGACACATCGGTGCTGCCGTGTCTGGCGACTGATCTGCCATCGATTTCTGATGATGGTACGGTATATACCATCAAACTGCGTGAGGGGGTCAAGTTTCATGATGGAACTGATTTCAACGCAGATGCGCTTGTGGCATCGTGGGAACGCCAGCTTGAGCCGCTGTTGGATCCGGATATGCCATATGCGACATTTGTTTTCGGTGAAGAGGCTATTGAGTCCGGTCTGACTGAGATCACCGTACTTGACGAGTTCACCGTTGAGCTGACCCTTCGCGCGCCATCTACGCCATTTTTAAAGAATCTGGCAATGACAATGGCGGCTCCGATTGTTTCACCGACAGCTTTGGAGACTTTTGGCAATCTGAACGAAAATCCGGTTGGAACCGGTCCGTTCAAGTTCGAGTCATGGATCAAAGCCGACAGCGTTACCCTGGTGGCGTTTGAAGACTACTGGGATACGGAGCACAAGGCAAAGACAGAAACCATTGTTTTCAAGATCATCCCTGACAACAATACTCGTGTTACTGCTTTGTTAAATGATGAGGTTGATATCATTGACGGAGTCGATGTCAGCATGGCTGACCAGATTCTGACCAGGGACTATACCTTGTTTGCCGAAGACGGAATGACGATCAACTACCTGGCATTCAACACCGCTACCGGCGCTTGCGCCGACCTTGAGGTGCGCAAGGCGATTGCCCAGGCGATTGATGTCGAAGAGCTGGTTTATACCCTCTACGGAGAGTATGCAACAGTTGCGAACTCGGTCATGCCGCATTTCCTGGCTCCGTATAACGTCAGCATCAAGCAGACCGAATATGATGCTGATGCTGCTCGTGAAACGCTGGCAGACAAGGGTGTCACAACCTTGAAGTGCATCTGCTACAGCAACCCACGTCCGTATAATGCACGTGGCGGCGATGTTTTAGCTGAGACCATTCAGGGATACCTTGAGAAGGTAGGAGTATACGTTGACATCACTCCTTATGCTTGGACAGACTATAAGTCAAAGGTTCAGACTGAGGAATTCGACTTTTGCTTTTATGGCTGGACTGGCGACAATGGTGATCCTGACAACTTCATGAACCTGCTGGCTGACAGCAATCCGGCAATGAATGTTGCCCGTTTTGATGATGCAGATTATAAGGCGTTGATCAAGCTTGGCAACGAGACCCCGATCGGTCCCGACCGCGACGCCGTTTATAAGCAATGCGAAGAGATGGTTGCTGAAAAGCTGCCATGGCTGGTGTTGAGCCATTCCAAGAATCTGGTTGGACTGCACCCCAGCATCAAGGACTTCTACTATCATCCGACCGGAAGTGTTTTCTTGCGGGGAACCTATAGAGCGGCTGAGTAGAGGCTAGCTAGCAGAATTGGTTAACAGGTTCGGCGGAATGGGTTGTATGCCGAATCTGGAAGTTAAATCAAAGTATGTGGGTGGGGGTCAAAGCTGAAGTTTAGCAGTGCTTTGGCCCCTGCTTATCAAACCTGCTGCATGAAAAGATAAGTGCAATTAAGAAGTGCTGAAGTATATTATCAAGAGAATCATCATGGTGGTTCCGGTGTTGCTGGGTGTAACAATGATTATCTTTTTCATCACACGCATCCTGGCGCCGGATCCTGCTGCGGTTGTGCTTGGAGAACATGCGACACAGGAAGCAATGTCTACTTGGCGAGATGTGCATGGACTGAATGACCCCCTGTATAAACAGTACATCGACTTCGTTTTGAATGCCTGCCAAGGCGATTTGGGCGTTTCATATTACTCAAACCAACCAGTTGCCCAAGAAATCGCTGATCGCTTTCCAGCAACGATAGAGCTCGCTGTCTATGCCATTATTGTGGCTTCAATAGTCGGAGTCAGTCTTGGTGTGGTTGCAGCAGTACGAAAAAATAAGCTTGCCGACCATGTCAGTATGCTGGTAGCTCTGGTTGGGGTATCAATGCCGA
>WQXZ01000135.1 GCA_009781525.1 Coriobacteriia bacterium
CAACAGGTTCACCGGGGTGCAGCTGTAAGTTGAACGCTGTTAATGCAGGCACCTCGCCGACACTGCTGGTGTAGGTTAGGGAGACGCTGTTAAATTCAAGTTTGTAGGTCAAGTTGTTCCGATCTGGTATACACCGGCAAAAAGCCGAAAACAGCTGCGCTATTCTTGGTCTCTAATCAGTCTACCAGTCTCTGCGTCGTATCTGACTGCTGCTGTGAGGTAGCCTTTTGTCTGCATCCATTCAAGCACGTTTTCAACCATCCAGTCAGCAGCAACATCTGCTCTGGGATAAGTTGGCACCGGATAGGTGTCTGCGATTGGAGCTGGTAACTGAGCTTTTTCGACCAGCAACTGTCGCCAGCTTTCTGGATTTGCGTTTATGAGCTCAACAGCCTGATTCCAGATGTCTTTCAGATCGTCGTAGACACTTGCTTCGGCGAGCGAGTCTATGAAGTCGGAGCGAGCTATCATCACCGTTTGTGAGATATTATTCCCATGTAGATCATCTGAAACCAGTATAAGGCCGCTTTGTTCGCCTAGATACAGCAGGGATGCTGGAAAGGCTGCAGCTGCGACCTGATTGTTTACCAGCATTTCGTAGCGAACCGGGACGATCTTGATTTCTTCGTAAACGATGTTGTCGGCAGAGATTCCTGCCGACAACATCAGGTTATCGAAAGTGTATTCGACCAAAGTGTTGGATCCGATTGCCACCGGAACACCAGCCAGGTCAGCCAGGGTCTGCACTCCGCTGTCGGGGTGCGCAAGAATACCGAAGCGTCCTTCGCTCGCCGTTTGGCCGAGGGTCACCCAACAGATCTGCAGCGGAACTCCCGCAGCAACAAGCGAAGCTGAGACCATCAGATCTGTCATCGCCATGTCTATCTCACCGGCAGCCATAGCGGTCGAAAGCTCCTGGGCAGACTGGAAGACGATTATTCTGGCGTCGATGTTGGCTGACGCGAACAGTTCTTGCTGCTCAGCGACCCAGTAAGGCAACATGTCCTCAGTTGCCATGGTGCCGATGGTTACTTGAGTCGTCTGGCTTGCGTTGCCTTGACCTTGCGGGTTGCTCCTGCTGTCACTGCAGCCAGCGAGCGTGAGAGCGATGGCGAGGGCTACCAGCAATCGGAGCCAGCGGTTGTGGGAGCTGGCGCGGCTGGTTGGATTCGCTGAGGTGCTGGAGTGGCTTGGGTTGCCTGGGTAGCTTGCTGCACCGGTGCGGCTTGCAGTTAATGTATTCGATGGCATGTGTATCCTTTATGCGTCCTTACGCAAATAGAAAGTGGGCTTACTGATAGAAGGTTCTTCCGTAGGCATCGTACTCTTCGGTGATCCAACGTGCTTTGTTGGCTGTGTCCGGATCGTCAAGGTCGCCATAGGTGCTGCCCCAAAATACGAATCCACCGTCTGGTGCGTAGTTGTCGATGCAGTCGCGCACTGCCTGGCGAACCAGCTCTTCAGGAGCATGTGGCCAGTTTGCTGGACCGTGTGAGTCAAAGCATCCTTCGAGTGCCAAAACACCCTTGTACTTTGCTTTCCAATGATGCAGATCGTTCATGACCTGGGCTGGGTTCCAAATGCGAACGCCGATCTCGACCCAATCGTCAACGATGTCGTCGCTCTTGCCGCAGCAGTGCATGCTGATCGGAATACCAGCATCAACAAATGGCTTGGCTAGTGCAGCATGATAGGGCTTGACCAGGTCACGGTATGTCTGGGGAGAAACGAACAGATTGCCAGCTGCAGCTATATCATCACTCAGCGAGAACAGGTCTGGCTTATAGTAGTTCAGCAGCTTGTCGACGATCTTCAGATAGAACTCAAGAATGTAGTCGAAAAGTGCCTTGACCTCTTCAGGTTCTTCAGCCATTGCACAGAGGCCTTCGCTGAAGCCCATCATGTTCATCAGCGGTAGGAAGAATCCGCCAGCGCCTGCAGAAAGTGCGGTCTGGGTACGATCGCTGTTCTCTGTGTCCTTCGCAGCTTGCGCTACCCAATCGATATCCTCAGGAAAGTCTGGAACCTTTATAATGTCGCGCCACTTGGTAATATCATCAAGAATGAACTGGTCAGGAACAGGAAGTGCCGCATTACTGGTTTCTTTGGTTGAAACGTACTCCACGCCCCACATGTCCTTAAATCCAATCATTTTACCATCGTCGTCGAGCTTGACCTCTCCTCTGAACAGGCTGAGTCCACCCATTCCGGTTGCGGGTGAACGACCTGGCGAAGCAAAGCCAGTACGCGGAACCCACTCCGGCATCTCACCATTTACCACTCGCAGATAATTCTCTTTCTCTGTCAGCATTACGCCTCCTTTATTTGGTAGGAATATACCTAAAACGTGATTTGATGAGCTTAGCATTAATGATGCCTCTTGCGCAGGGGAGGTGGCGCGGCGGTGTTACGGAGTATAACAGTAACAGCTTTCACACTGGCTCGGAACGTATTGTGTGTGACGTAATACGTCGAAACGAATTCAGGTGGAGAAGACCTCGGTGATTTGCTTAATAAAGACTATGCCACGAAAACCACTTTTCCTGGCCATAACGGGATATCGTCATACCATTAGAAACCCCGGCGCAGAAATCTGCGCCGGGGTAGTACCACCGTGTAATCTTTAAGCGATTACCTGATGAGGTGAAGAAAACCTCGTCATTCCTCTGAACATTTCAGCCTCGCCTCATGATTCTTGATCAGCGCGACAGCTTTCGGTGTCAGCTTAAGCATTTTTGCCTGACCTGACAGTTCCAAAACCTTGCTTTCAAGCCTATGGCTCGACCTCCAGGTTCTTGACGAGTTTCACCGCATCCGGTGATAGATTGGCAGGCTCTGCCACAAAACACCTCCTTTCTCTCGCTGAACAAATCGTTATTACTTTAGCAAATTATCATGTAAACAGCAACAGAAAAAGGCTCACGCGCGGAGCGCGGAGCGCGGAGCAAGTAGAGCGCTATGGAGTGTTAAGCTTCACAATGTGTTAAGCGGTTGAGGGTAACAAAGGCGCGACTCCCGTCGCAGCAAGCACTGTCCCAGCGTACCTGTATTTCCGAAGATTCACTGCGTGCAAAGAATCATCCTATCAATATTGTCGCTGTTGATAGGATAGCGTTCGAGTAGATTGTCAGTGAAACCATAACCTGGAAAAAGACTCCTCGATTCGTCAATAAGCTCCATGTCATCAGAGATATTTATCTGCTGTGGCGGGTCATAGTGGTAGTGATCCATGTTGTACAAATCCCTGTAAACCAACTGTCCTTCTTCAACGGTCAGGTAACCATAGCGAAATATGCTCCCGCCCCATCTAAAAGAAAACAATCCGGGAAACATCGGATTGTCTGATAATCGAAAATCGCCCGCATATGAGTTAGGACTATTACACTTGCCGATCTCATAGACACGACAGTTATATGAATAAACAGATATGACCCTGATTTGCTCTCTTTCATAGCTTTGAACGATTATCAATTCGGGAACTCCGTCACTGTCCAGATCTCTCAAAGAGAAAGCAGCGCCCTCATAATCGTCAAGGACAGAAAGATCGGTTAGGAATTCTGCGTACGCACTTTGCCAGGCTTCGAGCTCGGTATCAATACTCGAAGATGGGGGTAAATCGACGTTTTTATCAGGTGCAATCTCGTCTTTTGTCTCGGCTTTTATGCCCAAAGATAGATGTAGATCAGCACTTTGAAGATGCGCATCCCTATCTGAACTACACCATACTCCCAACGAAGCAACCAGTAAGCAGGTGATTAGTATTGTAACAATTCTTTTCATATTCAACACGAAAACACCCCGACCAATCGGCGAAACTCGGCCAAGCTAAGGCTCTCGGCTCTTCTGCTTCCGTCTATCGAAGCCTGCGCCAACGCCTGGTCTATCGTTTCTGGCGACCACTCCGAATTCGCCAGAGCTATGCGCATCGAGTTCCTTATGGTCTTTCTGCGCGTGGCAAATGCTGCGTCAATCACGACCCGCGCCTGCTGCCAGGACTCAGCTGAAAGCGAATCTTCCGGTGCATTTCGCTCCAGCCTCAGCACTGTCGACTCAACTCTTGGCGGAGGCAGAAAGCTGTTACTTGAAACAGCAAAGCTGCCCTTTACCGTAGCCAGCAGCGCAAGCTTAACAGTGTATGCTCCATACTCCTTACTACCCTCCGTAGCCATAATGCGACCAGCGACCTCACGCTGCACCATAACTGTGGCCGAGCGCAATCCAGCAAAACGCTGAAATGCATCAAGGATTATCGTTGCAGCCAGCGAGTAAGGCAGGTTCGCAACCAGATCGAACTGCTCTGGTAAGTCGTGTGGCAACAGTAACAAGGCATCAGTCATCAAATAACGAAACTGTTGTGAATAGCGGTCTCTAATATCAGACAACACCGGTTTTAAGCTCTCATCGACCTCAACCGCAAGCACATCTGCTCCTGAAGCAAGCAGAGCCTCGGTTAGCGTACCGATGCCTGGGCCGATTTCGACGACAGGTA
>WQXZ01000136.1 GCA_009781525.1 Coriobacteriia bacterium
CGTTCTGACGCTTCGCCTTAAGCTTCTTCATACTGGTTTGTAGCTTGACTGTGTTTGACCCTTTCCGGCTTTTCCCGATGTAGAAGGTGAAGCCTAAGAAGTCAAATGTCTCCAGCTTGGTGTCTTCCGCTCTCACTCCGAAGTGTATCATTCTACTCTTCTCCTCAGAGAGTTGGAGTCCGAACTTGGCAAGTCGTTCACGTATTTGATTGTAGAATCTGGTGGCATCCTGTTTGAGCCAGAAACAGAACACAATATCATCCGCATACCGAACCATGTTCGCAGTACCCCAGCATTGCTTCTTGACAACCTTTTCAAACCAGATGTCGACCACGTAATGCAAATATACGTTCGCTAAAACTGGTGAAACCAGCCCTCCCTGTGGTACTCCTGCATCAGTTTCTTGAAACTTTCCTTGATCGACTACCCCTGACTTGAGAAATCGTCTGACATATCTCAGAAAGGTTCTGTCCTCGATGTCGTGTTCCAGAAATTTCATCAGCCATTCGTGATCTACATTGTCAAAGAACCCTTTGATGTCGATCTCCACCACCCAGTTCGTTGAGTTTCGGATGTATTTACATAGAACCCTAATGGCATCGTGGCAGCTTCTCCCTGGACGATAACCGTATGATGTATCGCAGAAATGCGGTTCATATACCGCCTCTAGAATATCTGCCATGACCCCCTGTACCAGCTTATCCTCGTATGCTGGTATCCCTAAAGGCCTGAGTTTCCCATCGCCTTTCGGGATGTAGGTTCGCCTTACTGGTTGTGGCCTGTAGCTGAGGGATTTCATACGTCGAATCAAAGCTTCAAGATTCTCCTGCAGGTTAACCTCGTAACTGGCTTTTGTCTCCTTGTCCACTCCCGCTGCCTTCCCCGTTTTCTGCTTCTGATGCGCTGCCATCAGCGTATGGACGTTAATGTTGTGCATTAGTGTCTGCAGTTTACGTTTTGGCTTCATTTGGGATAGTTCCGTTATTCTTTCCAGTCCTGTTGACAAAGTCTCCATACCTCCAGTGCATGTCTTTGTTTCCCTGAAAAGAGCGACCTTCAGGCAATCCCTTCCCTCCAGATGCTTTCACACCCTTCATCGGTACTATGAACTGCTCCGACTGCCTGCGATCCATTTGCCTTACTTGGTTTTCACCTTGAATCAGCATACTCCTGTGAGAAATCGCAGGCTCTCCCTGGTACCCTTGATATACCAATGTGAGGCTCGCCATGTTCTCCGACCCCGGTAGGATCTCTCGAGCCTCGCATAGCGGCTCGATCTTGCTGCCTGCTACCCGCTTAACAGTATCGGCTCCTACATTATTTTCTGACGGGGCTCAATCACTTCGGCTTACGCCTACGGCTCGCTTCCTCCCCGGTCTACGCTTAGGCACATACGTTACCATATGCACCCCAAGACCTAGGTAATGGCTGCTTGCTAAGCTTTACCATGCCGGATTCCCACCGGCTGTATATCAAGCGCCGAACAGGCGCACTAAGCGAAAAATAATCCCTCACCTGGGAATCATCTCGACTTGGTGTTACAATACCTCCGAAAAGACTTGAGAAACTACACATAGTAATTCACGATGATATGGAGTCTTTGCGTACAGCGACCTAAAATGGACATAGGTATCGGTCGTATTAGACACAGGTAACGTCGGAATTAGACACCATCACCGCATGGATTAGACACCAGATCAATGCATCAGAATCTCCAGAATGTAGTAGACTTGTTGTGTCATCAAAACGATGACGAATAACAACAAGGAGGTCGTGACATGACCAACTACAGGGAGATACTTAGGCTAAAGAGCTTAGGTCTCAACAACAGTCAGATAGCCGAAAGCATGGCGATCATGCGACAAACGGTTATCACCGTGCTCAAACGAGCAGAGGAACAGGGGTTGGACTACCGATCCACCTCGGAGCTGAGCAGTAAGGAGATTGGGAAACGCCTCTATCCATCTGCAGAAAACACACGTCTCTATGTTATGCCGGACTACGATTGGGTGCATCGCGAGATGGCGAAGAGTGGGGTTACATTATCCTTGCTGTGGATGGTGTATTGTGAAAACTGCCGTGCAGCAGGTCAATACCCCTACCAGATTACTCAGTTTCGGAAGTATTACCAGGACTTTGTCGTCAAGACGAAAGCCACCATGCACATGCAGCATAAGCCAGGCGAGATCATGCAGGTCGATTGGGCGGGAAAGACAGCAGAGATCATCAATGATGAAACCGGAGAGATAAGTAAGACCTATATCTTTGTCGCTGTGCTGCCCTATAGCGGCTATGCCTATGTTGAGGCGTTCTACAGGATGGATACCGAAAGCTAGATCACCGGACATGTCCATGCCTACAGTTTCTTTGGTGGTGTTACTCGTATCTTGGTTCCGGACAACCTAAAGACAGCAGTCACCAAGAGAGAGAAGGATGATGTCCATATCAACAAGTCCTATCTCGACATGGCAGAACACTACGGCACAGCCATTCTGCCTGCTAGGGTTGGTGCCCCTCGCGACAAGGCAATGGTAGAGAACACGGTTGGCAATGTCACCACGTTTATTTTGGCTGCTCTGCGAAACGAACGCTTCTTTTCCTTATACGAACTCAATGAGCTTATTCAGGAGAGGCTTCGCTCCTTAAACAGTAAGGTCTTTCAAAAGAGGGAAGGGAGCAGAGCTACCGTTTATGCTGAGGAGCGAGAGTATCTTTCGCCTCTCCCTTCAAGTCCGTATGAGCTGGCAGAGTGGAGGATTGCAACCGTTCAGCTCAGTTACCACATTCATGTAGATAACCAATACTATTCGGTGCCGTATGAGTATATTAAGCGCAGAGTAGACGTTCGCCTCACGCAACGTACGGTCGAAGTCTTTTTCGATGGAACCCGTATCGCCTCGCATGTCAGACGCTATGGATCATCCGGGCAATATTGCACGACATTGGAACACATGCCGCCCAAGCATCAGGAGGCTTTACAGTGGAATGGTGAGCGCTTTCGTCGCTGGGCTGCTCAGGTTGGTCCTCATACCACAGCGGTCATCGAGATGCAACTAACCGGGCGTAAAGTGGAGCAACAAGCTTATCGAACCTGTATGTCGATCTTGCAACTCGCAAAGAAGCACACTCCTCAACGGCTGGAAGCAGCTTGTTCTCTGGCACTTTCCTATTCTCTGCGACCCAACTATAAAGCTATTCAATCCATTTTGGCTTCGGGAAGAGACAAGATTACTGTAGAACCCAGGCGAACCTCTAACCCCCCTTCTCCAACGGGTTACACCAGAGGAGCCGAGTACTTCGGAAGGGGGCGCAAGTAATGCTCAACAACGAGACAGTTTCTAAACTTCGCGATATGAGGCTTAGCGCTATGGCGAGAGCCTATGAACAACAGCTGCAAGATCCTTATATTGAGAATCTATCCTTCGAAGAACGCTTTGGTCTTTTAGTGGACACGGAGTGGGCATCGCGCAAAAGCAATCGTATTAAAATGTTGATCAAGAGCGCCGAGTATGCTATTCCTTCTGCTTCTCTAGAGGATGTTGAGTACCGTGTAGATCGCAAACTGGATAGGAGTGCGATAACGCGTTTAGGAACCGGTGCCTACTTGAACCGTTTTCATAACATCGTTCTGCTGGGACCTACCGGCTCAGGGAAGACATACCTGGCATGTGCATTTGGTGTTGCCGCCAATCGCAGTGCCATTCCTGTGCGGTATGTGCGTATGACCGATTTGCTCCACGAGCTAGCTATAGCTCGAATCGAGGGATGCTACTATAAGGTTATGAAGCCATATAAGCAAGCACGTCTGCTCATCATCGACGATTGGCTACTCTTCCCATTAAAGGATGAGGAGATTCAAACTCTGTTGGATCTCATGGAAGCTCGTCACAAGAGGGCATCCACGATCTTCTGTTCACACTATGAAATCTCGGATTGGCATGTGAAGCTCGGAGAACCACTGGTTGCCGATTCTATATGCGACCGCCTTGCCCATGACTCCTATGTGATCCTGATGAGTGGTGAATCCATGCGGAAAGCTAAGGGCATTACGAGCGATATCTAGAAGATTTCGGGGCGCTGCCCCGAACCCCGGAGTTTATCGCTTATGTTTTCCAAAAGAGAGTGAGCGCCTCCACGACAAACGAAAAGAGCGACGTGGTGGCGTCACTCTCCCCCGCAAAATCTCATCTGACGCTCAGGTCGCACTCCTGCGTTGCCTTATCCTTTAGATGAGTAAAAGCAAGACGAGTGTAATATCTTACCCGAGGTGTGTCAATGTCTAGTCTGTGCGACGAGGGTGTCTTATTACCGCGGCGCTACTGTCTAATGGTGGCGGTACGCTCTGTCTAATGTGATCGTTGTACGCAGTGTTGTGATGCTATGCTTTCAATAAGGTCATTAATAACAATATCCATGCTAACCTTATCCTCCTCTATACCTGTTAAGACTCAGCTCTTCATCTTGGTAGTATTGTGCCTGAGCTTGCC
>WQXZ01000137.1 GCA_009781525.1 Coriobacteriia bacterium
AACATGCAGCTTTTCCTAACACTCCCAACCGTTTATTCTTGATGGGTACCAAAAAGACATCGGGCAGCTCTCTGAGTCTAGCTTTCTGGCTCGGATCGCGGTAGCTATCTATCAATGCCGTACATCTCCTTGGCTTGTCTCCTGGTTTCATCAGCATAACCTGCAAGCACCGCTGGGTTCTTATCCAGAATTATTCCAAAAATACCATTTTCGGCATCCTGCTGCTTCTTGCCACCTGGAGCCAGTCCGCCTATCGTAAGCACACGGGAATCCTTCGCTATAATCATATAGCTGGATGAAATCGGTACAGCATTTTGCTTATTGACGCTTCGGTAAACCCAGGCAATCTGGTCGTAGCGCATAACATCAATGTAGTTTTGCATGCTAATCAGGTAGCTGCTGGTAAATACCACCCTGTTTTTATCGAGCGCATACAGGTAGCTGCCGCTAGAGTACTCGTGTGCAATCTGCTCCCATTCGTGCTTGGAGTAGCTAGCGACAGTAACCTTGGATTGCTTGTAGCCCATATTGTAGACGAACGCGGTTATTGCACCAATCAGAACAAGTATCATCGCCAAACCGTAGAATCCAGCTGGATCGTTTGGGCTCGCAGCAGCATCCATGTAGTAGGCTCCAACGATGTTTACGAGGGTGTCAGCGTTCACGTTTTCCCAGCCGGACTCTGTGAATAGGTCGATTGCCAGATCCCTCAGCTCGCCTGTTATCTTCCGGGTCACTCCGGTCAGTACAACCGGCTCTGTGTATTCAAGTTGAGCAGCTCGGTTGTAGTCGGGGATATTCAGCAACACTATGTACAGATCGCGTCCCTCAACAACCAGACAGTAGTAATACTTGACCCTATCTCTCGTCTGCTCGGCAAACACGAACGGTTCTTCTCTGATTTCAACGTAGACGTAGGTATCGTTCTTTTGCTCACTACCATAGCGAAAGTCGCGAAACCTGATCGGGTCTGGTAGCGGACGGTTTTGCCTTACAACACCTACACATACCATGAGCGCTGCCAGAACAGCAGTTACGACGACCACAGTAATAAAAGCCGTGCGCCTTTTCTTGACCTTACTGTGAAAAACCTCCGGAATGCTGTTCATTTTTTTTGCCTCTGTCACTCCTCGACTATCAAGACCATTTTATATACGATGAGTCGTTCTTCCAGGCTTTGATTAACGCTTTTGCTTGCTTTTTTTTGTTATCGTAGTCATCAGTCAGCACATCGGTTTTCTTGTCGCAGATCGCTCCATAGATCCGGGCTTCATCTCTCCTGACTTTCTCTCTATCATCAGCTCTATTGCACTTAAACTTGAGTATCCGTGCATCCCTTGTCACTATGATAAATATAGAAATCACACCTCGTTTGTAGACAAAAACCGACTTCCTATAGACCCAGACTATTTCTTCGTACCGAACAATATCGATGTAATTCTGGAGATTAACCACATAACTTGCAGTAGCTTTGACGGTCTCGTTATCATCCAGATATATAACATCTTCGCTTGCGCACTGCCGTTCGATTTGCTCCCATTCATACATTGTGTACCTTTTTGCGGTTTTTCTTGCTAACCTATAATGACGTGGTGTTGTCGCGATCAGAAAAATACCAAGCAAGGGAGCCATGATAATCCAAATACGTGCTCGAGCCTCAGTTGCAGGGTCAAACAGGTCTGGATTGTGGATAACGTCTACACCGACAAGGCACATAAAAGACAGAGCGAAGACCCAGCAAGCTGCCTAAGCCAGTACCTTAAACCGCCTTCTCTCTATCGGCTCCCAAAAAACTTCGGGAATCTGATGCAGCTTGGCTGGTTGATTCGGGTCACGATAGTTACCTGTCAATGTCGTACATCTCCTTTGCAAAGTTTCTGGTTTCACCACTGTAGCCGATAAGCACAGCTGGGTTCTTGTCCAGAATTGCTCTGAAAAACCTTTGTTCGAATTGATCCAACCTTGCGCCTGTGGTCAAAAGACCGTTTATTATAAACGTGCGGTCACTCTTAGTGACGATGATGAAGGTGGACGAAGCAGACGCGATGGTACGCCTGTATGTACTGCGATAAGCCCATGCGATCTCGTCGAAGCGCACTACGTTGTAACTATTCTGAAAGTTGAATAAGTAGCTTTCTGTCATGATGATTTTGTTTTTGTTGAGCGATAACAGGTTTATGCAGCTTACGTATTCGTGCATGATCTGTTCCCACTCATAATCGGAGTAGAATGCAGCGACTTTCTTGGACTCCTGGTAGCCGAGATAGAAAATGAACCAGCCGAGCACACCGAGTACAGCCAGACTCAGCGCAAATCCAAAGTAGTCGCTGGGGTCATTCGGGTTCGCCACGGTGTCCATATAGTAGACACCCACAATCTCAGCAATGGTGTTGTTACCCACATTTTCCCACCCCGACTCGACGAAAAGCTCAATCGCTATTTCACTTAGATCGCTGGAAATATACCTGGTTACTCCGGTCAGCATGACTGGGTCGTCATAGTCAGGCAAGATCAACGATTGATAAGCCGGAATACTCAGCATCACAATATACAGTTCATCCCCTTCAGTAACCACGCAATAGTAATAATCATCCT
This sequence comes from Coriobacteriia bacterium, assembly GCA_009781525.1. Taxonomy (GTDB): domain Bacteria; phylum Actinomycetota; class Coriobacteriia; order Coriobacteriales; family UBA8131; genus WQXZ01. Next base: position 2,596 of record WQXZ01000137.1, read on the forward strand.
TGTCTTTGGTCTGCTCAGCAAACAGATACGGAGCATCCTTTATCTCAATGTAGACATAGGCGCCGCTTTTCTGCGAACCGCTGTTGCAGAAGTCGCGAAATCTGATTGGACCAGGCAAGGGGCTGTTTTGCTTGGCGATTCCCAAGACAGGTAACAAGGCTGCCGTCAGAACGCAAACCGCCAGTATGGCGGTTACTATCGTTCGCCTCTTTTTCATACGAATACGAAAAACCTCAGGCATGCCCTCATGCTCCTCCTATGATGGCGCAACCTTGCAGCATGCTTCTGCCGCCGCAAAACAACCATGTGGATAATATCACGTTCATTTTGTTTGATGCCTTGCTTCGTTTTTGCTCTTCACGCATAAGAGTGAGCCTCTAAAGGGAGCGTTGCAGACTCATTAGAACTTCGACTTACTGGCTACTACAGGCTCTGTTGTTGAACTGATTGTTGACTTTGCTTTTAAGTTCATCCAGAATACTCGCTAAGCAATAACAAATTCCGCAAACTATCAAGAAAAGTACATGGAAACGAGTTGCCGAAACCATTCGGAGGGAGTTGTTGGCAACATAGCTTTAATAAGGAAGTGAGGCAAGAATGTCAGACCCAGGTTTTACGTACCATTTTCGTGATGCGGATGAGAGTCCCGAGCATCCTGCAAAATACACGAAAACAATCGAAAGCGGCATGATCATTGAAAGAGATGCCGAAATTCCGATGCGGGACGGAGTGATGCTTTGCGCAGATATCTTCAGACCGATTGACGAGAAGCCCGTGCCACCGATTATCGCATGGACTCCCTACGGCAAGCATGTGCCGCTTCGTCCCGAGCGATATTTGGACAGCGGTCTAATCTATGAGGATGTCTCGCCCTATACCCCGTTCGAGGCACCTGATCCTGCGTACTGGGTATACCACGGCTACGCCGTGCTCGTGATTGAGATTCGCGGTACCTGGAAATCCGGTGGCGATGCTTTGTTTGTCGCGCCTGAAGAAAGATATGACATCTATGATGCCATCGAGTGGGCAGCAGCACAGCCTTGGAGTAATGGCAAAGTCGGTATGTCAGGTGTCTCCTATCTGGCACTGATGCAGTGGCGTGTCGCGGAGCTGAATCCTCCCTCCCTTGCTGCAATCAACCCTTGGGAAGGTTGGTCAGACACATACCGCGAAGTCGCCTATCATGGCGGTATTCCGGACAGCTGGTTCTGGCCTGCGCTACATCGTCGTTGGGGAGCTGGCTTGAGCAAGCTGGAGGATCTTGCCAAAGAAAACGCTGAGCATCCTTTCTATGATGCTTATTGGGAGTCAAAGAGCGCAAAGCTCGAAGAAATCACAACCCCAGCCTTTGTTGTCTCCAGCTGGACTGACCAAGGGCTTCACACCAGAGGCACCTTGAAAGGCTTTGAGACAATCGCCTCTGAGCAGAAGTGGCTGGACATCCATGCCGATAAAAAGTGGAGACATTACTATCTGCCTGAGAGCCTTGATCGCCTCAAGACATTCTTCGATCATTTCTTAAAAGGCATAGATAACGAAATCGTCAACTGGCCTAAGGTGCGCTACATCGTCAGAGACCGCCACTTGGTTGGAACCATCAGAGGAGACGATAGCTGGCCTCTGGCTAACACTGAATACCGCACGCTGCACCTTGATGCAGGCTCGGGAACGCTGCAAGACGATGCGCCCGCTGCCGAGTCACAAACCAGCTACAACTCGCTTGAAGCTGACGGCGGCACAACCTTTGCGACCTTCGACTACAAGTTCGAAAAAGGCACCGAGCTCGTCGGCCACATGAAGCTCAAGCTTTGGG
>WQXZ01000138.1 GCA_009781525.1 Coriobacteriia bacterium
ACGCGCTTGGCTATAACTGGTGGAACCGGGGAATCATGACCGAGGCGCTGACGGCGTTGATCGAGTACCTTTTTGACACCGGATTTAATCGCATCGCCGCAATTCATCGCGTTGAGAATCCAGCCAGCGGCAGGGTGATGGAGAAGAGCGGTATGCAGTATGAGGGGTTGATCCGCCAGATTATCACCGATGGCGCGGGTGGCTTTCATGATGCGCAGCAGTATGCCATCGTGGCTGCTGACCGAGGCAAGCCGCTCGGTTGAGGGTGCCGAGCCATCAACCAGTAGACCGCCCAAGCAAACCATAAAAGAAAACCACCGACACGAGGAAACCATGAGCAAAACCATTGACATAATCAAATATCGCTTTTATAACGACTATTCCGAATTGGCGCACCCCGATGTACTGGCAGCGCTTGCGGCATTGGGCACCACCCAGTTTGATGGATACGGACTGGACGAGTTCTCAGACCGTGCCCGCGATGCAATTCGCGCCAAGATCGAGCTGCCAGAAGCCGACGTGCACTTTATCAGCGGTGGAACCCACACTAACCTGATTCTGATTGCAGCTGCTCTGCGTCCCTTTGAGGCAGTCATTTCGTCAAATATGGGGCACATCAACACCCATGAAACCGGTGCAATCGAGGCAACCGGGCACAAGGTTTGCACGGCTGCTCATACAGACGGCAAGATTGACGTACCCGGCATTGCGGCGCAGGTCAACTACCACACCGATGAGCACATGGTAAAGCCCCGCTTGGTCTACATCTCGCAGTCAACTGAGCTTGGCACCGTGTACAACAAAGCCGAACTGCAGGCGATATCAGACTATTGCCGTGCAAATGACCTGTTTCTCTATGCCGATGGAGCCCGTCTGGGAGCTGCGCTGAACAGTCCCGCCTGTGACATGAGCTACAACGAATTTGCTCAGCTGGTCGATGCCTTCTACATCGGCGGAACCAAAAACGGCGCTCTCTTCGGCGAAGCACTGGTTATCACCAACGACCAGCTAAAGCCGTTCTTCCGCTTTCACCTCAAGCAGCGCGCAGCCCTGCTGGCCAAAGGCGCCGCTTTGGGAGTGCAGTTCGAAGCCTTGCTCGCTGGCACCCTTTACGACGACCTTGCTCTGCATGCCAATCGTTTAGGCTTAAAGCTTGCAGCAGGAATCACCGCCCTCGGCTACGAGTTACTTACGCCGCCTGAAACCAACCAGGTTTTCCCTATATTCCCTGTCGAGCTGGCAAATCGCCTGCACAGCATGTACGGCTTTCACGACTGGGAGAATCATGGGGATAAAACCTCGATTCGCCTGGTCGCATCGTGGGCGACACCGGAGGCGATGGTCGACCTGTTTCTGGCCGATCTCGCTGAACTGAGTTAGCTTTGCTGCGCAGCTGAGTGAGTGGTACGTTTTACCAGATAAACTAATAACCCGGCTCACTCGCTGAACCGGGTTATCATTCAAAGCCAGGTTTACCCGGCTTTAAGGTTTCTTGCCCCTCCTTACAGGTTGCCCCCTCTTCGCCTTCGGTACTAAGCCTTAGGCGACTGCGCAAACCAAACTGACGTTATCTTTTTTATAGTCTGTCTCCCTTAACGCTTCGTCAGAGAATTTGTCCATAGGGTTTTTTAGTGCCCATTCGCGTCCATATGATGCCATCTCGTCCAGGTAGATCGACATTAATCCTGGTGTATATAAGATTCCGTTCGGAATACCAGGAAAGAATCTTCCAGCAGGACAGTAAGTATCAATAACTCTGCGAACTTCAGCGCGGATGTCTGCCTCGGTTGTCGAACTTGTGTCCAGGCGGTAGCTGTCAAAGCCTCCGATCATTGCTAGTCGACCTTTGGTGACCCGCTGAATCTCAAGGATATCATTCTGTGCAATTACTCCTTGCCACGCATCGATTCCCATGTCGACCATGTCCATTACCAATGGTTCAAGGATGCAATCAGCATGATGTAAGAAAAAGATTCCCAGTTCATGAGCCTTTGCGACGATTTCTGCATGCAGCGGTTTAATCATTTTTCGCCAGATATCCGGTGGCAGAAAAACGTTACGTTTATGCCCCCAATCATCATGGTAGAACACAACATCTGGTTGAATGTTGACGGCTGCTTCTTCAAGATAGGCAATCTTGTAGTCTTTAATAATATTCAAAAGCTCCCAAACCTTGTCTGGGCTTAGTAAATAATTACGTAGGGCGTTCTCTAGCCCCATCAGGGTGTGCGAGCGCTCAAACAGGCCGCACCCAGACATAATGGCAACGTACTTCTCCTCACGGTCAACAGCATCTGCTTGCCGCTTAGTCTCGGTCCAGTCAGCCCCATAGACATCAGGTACGATCAGGTGTTTTGCAAAGCTCTGTATGTCAGGAATAGCCAGCGTTTCGGGGCGTGCTACCGGCTGTGGACCTTGCGCTCCTTCTGGCCACTGATAGGTGACTCCCCATTCGTCAACAACCTCTTCACCACCACGTTTAGGCTTCGGACTCCGAAGTTCTTCCGGATCCGGAACCAGTGTCATGCTGTACATAAAGTCAAAGTAATAGTCTGGCTGATCACCAGCAAGAATAGCTTCTGCGTTCTCTCTAATAGTGCGCATTTAGATTCCCCCAACAAACCCGATCATAGATGCTGCCTTTTCGCTTTGTAATTGTAGCACCGGAATAGCAAATTAAAAGAGAAATAGCGTAAAAACCTTAATTGCTATCGCAAAATAACAATTAATGTGCAATTTGCTTCTTTGAAGCATCAATTACTAATGACAGTTGTACAGCTCAGCCTAATGACTAAAATATACAGATTAATAAATGCTACTCAGAGATAACAAAAAATCTCATATTTCTTTATGTCTTTATTGGATCCACCAATTCAAATAAGCTGTTCAAGGCAGGCTATCTCTCTAAAAGTTTTCATTTGTTACTGCGTAAATATAATAAACTGCATGAGTATGGCACTCAGTGAAGATGTTCTCGAACCACCTCAACCACCACCTCAACCCCGCCCGCGCACCGCTAGCCACCCCGCGTCAAAAAATCTGAGTTGATGGCAGAGATTGACGATTGTGGCGATTTTACCTCCCTCACCAGGCGGTTTTTTCGATAGGTCACAGGCGCACAATACAAACATGCAGGTCAAAGCCTTGCTAAGAAAACCGTTCTTGGATCCGAGCTGCACTCCGAGTACCATAATCGCCACAATCGTCAATCTCTGCCATCAACTCAGATTTTTTGACGCGGGGTGGCTAGCGGTGCGCGGGCGGGGTTGAGAGGGCGCGAAGTACGCTCCGGAGGGGCAGAGGTGGCGCAGAGCACGCTCCGGAGGGGCAGAGGTGGCGCAGAGCACGCTCCGGAGGGGCAGAGGTGGCGCGAAGCACGCTCCGGAGGGGCAGAGGTGGCGCGAAGCACGTGGTATGTTCCGGTGGCACAAGGTACGCTCCGGCATACGGAGGTACCGAAGCGAGCTTAAGCACGCTCCAGCATATTCCCAGCGTGTACCGGGTGGGCAAATGGTAGACAACTGGTGCGTACAGTAACACTCGATCAGCCCAACCAGCTCGATTTCTATCAACCTTGTTGCGTCAGATTGGCTGTACAGCTAGAATACTTCACACAAGTGGGCGTTTGGCGCAGTGGGAGCGCGCTTCCTTCACACGGAAGAGGTCGCTGGTTCAAATCCAGTAACGCCCACCAAAGTGTTTTCGTTTGAACACAGGTTTGCTTCACACATCATGCGAATCGGATTTTTTACAGATACTTATCATCCTCAGGACAATGGCGTTGTCTATGTAATAGATGACTTGCGAAACGAGTTGCTTAGACAGGGTCACGAAGTATATATCATTTGCCCATCTGAGCAACTGATCGGCAAGAGTGCATCTGATCCGTATATCATCCGGGTACGATCGCTACCAGTAGTAGGCCCTGATGCAACCAGGCTCAGTGTTTTTGTACCGCAGCAGCTCCTGAAAAAAATAAAACCCCTGAGGCTTGATCTGATTCACATGCACACACCTTCAACCCTGGGAATTATGGCTGCTTATGTTGCTCGGAAGCTGGGACTTCCTCTGGTGATTCAGCACCATACCGATATATATCAATACGCTGAGCATTATCTGGCTCTAAAGGCTGGGGTTGCGTTCAGCAGTATGGTTGTGCCACTGGCAGTCAAGCCGAAAAAACAAGAGCATGACCTGCTCAAGCAGGCACTGAAGCCTAATAGACATTCGGATCGCATTTGGAGCCAAAGGGCTGTCGAGCAGCTGATAAGACTGAGCTATGGCGCTGCTGACGCAGTGATAGTGCAGTCGCGCAAATCGTTGAACCAGATAGCTCAATTCACTGACGG
>WQXZ01000139.1 GCA_009781525.1 Coriobacteriia bacterium
CCTTCGGTAACGCGGCTTGACATAAAAATGAATGAGCTATAATGACCACACAGGCACCATGCCAACAGGAAAAGGTTTCACAATAATTACTAGCTCTCCTGTCCAGTCGAGCGTGCCACCTCAGAAGGTCGCTGCTGATCGATGCTTGAGACTGACTATTCGACACAAGGGAGGATGGTTGACATACTCGGTTGCTTCGATGACCATGAACACATGATCACTCGAAGCCTACAAATACTTGCCAACACACCATTGAGAAGCAAAAGCATGCTTGGTGCTCTTATCCCTTTCTATATGGTCTGTGGGGGTGTTTTTATCTTTTGCATCATAACAAGCAAAAACAGGGTGTACGATATCAGTTTCGATGGAGAAGGTAACGTGATAATTGACCTTCTGATGGATTCCTACACATTACCATGCGACGGTTTTTATGAAGTCAATTGTGCGCTAAATGATTTTCCGACATACACGATTTACATCAATTATACTGGCAAAGATATGACGAAGAGTTTTGCCCTTGTGAACACAACCAGATTTACTAATTATCCTGGCAATAAATTCCCTGGCATTAATGGGCTCAAGCAACACTTTACATCAGCTAAGATCATTTAGTTGCGTGAAGCAGGCCAGCGAGGTACTCATCCACCAGCCACTTCTCCAAGGTCGCAACAATCTCTGTCTTGCTCGGCACCTTCGGATCGCCTTGTCTGTGACCAACACCATCTGACTTATATACCGACCGAGCCAGCAGTGCTGCCATCTGCTCTGAGCTCTCGAAGCCAGAAAGGTCAAGGTCACCTGACTGGATACACTGCCAAACCGCCTTTACCAGCAGGCTGAACTCCACCATGTCAACCGCAGACATATCAATCGGCTCTGGAATGCTCAGGCTTCCAGCAGAATAATTGGTCGGGTCAACAAACAGGTCGACTGCAGCCACTACAGAATACCCCGCATACCGCCCCGAATTTTCCAGCAGCAGCTTGTAGAACTTCAGCTGTCGCCACTGGTCGTCATCCGGCTTATTCTTACCATCGGTCTGACTGGTCTTAAAGTCATACACGGTCACAGTCCGAGCCGCCTGATCAGGCACCAGCAAGTCAAACTTACCCACTAGCGGAACCTCATCCAAAACAGCATTCCCCCACTGCTCAGCTACTGCATCTGCAACAAAAATCCCACCTGCCAAAGGCAGAAACTGCTCAAAAATCTGCTGCAGACGATACCGCATCTGCTCACGCTCAGCCTGCTCAAAATCCATCCAGGCAATCAGCTCAAAGTACCTCTGCAGCAACTGCTCCGGCTGCTCAAGCCCACTTTTAACCACATGGTTCAACCAATCCTGAAAGAACCTGTGCACCAAATCACCGAACTCCAAAGCCAATGCCGGCTGACCAGGCAAACGCAGAATGTTCTCCGCAAAAAACTCCTGCGACCCACCCTCATCCAGTCCGTACTTTAAAAACCGATTCAGCAAACTAGCCGACATCTGTTGCGAATCCAGATGCGGACGCACAAATGTATCCCATTCAAATTCATCTGGATAAAACCTCTCGTTCAGACTGATGTCAGACTGCTTCACCAGGGTCTCGATGGAGGGCTCCATCTTCTGGACATCTACCAGACCAAGCAGCTCGCGATTGACGCCTGGTACGCCAGTTGTCATCAGTAACTCGTTTTTGGCTCGAGTAGCTGCGACAAACAGCAGGCGCTTGGTGTCGTCTTCGTCCTTTTCTTGGCCAAACATCAGATTGTCTGGCACGATTGCCGTGCTTCTACCTGATCGATGCCACTGGTTGTCGTCGACATCAATCAAACAGACCAGGTCAAACTGCAGCCCTTTTGAGCCATGAGCAGTAGCCAGCGTGATAGCCTCAGGATGAGACATGGCAATGTCAACATCGATTTTATAGTTGAAGCGAATCGCGTCATCAAGTGTCGATATTACGTCAGTCAACCGGTTGGATGAGACAGGCTGCTCAAGGCTGGGCTGCGGCGGGGGTGACTGGGTATTTGGCAGCTCTGCGTCGGACTGCGGCGGGGGTGACTGGGTATTTGGCAGCTCTGCGTCGGACTGCGACTGTGCCGACAAGTCTTGCGAATACTGCTCTCTACCAACCTGCTCCGAAGGCGATTGCACTTGCGTTGACAGAGACGAGGTTTTCTCCCCATGAAAGAAGTCCAGGAGGGCGCGGAGTCCGTAGTTGAACTCGATTATCGACATCAGGTCATCCTGAGTCTGGTAGTAGCGCTGGAGGGGCTCGGCTAGTTGCAGCACCATTTTGCGCATCGGCGTAGTTTTCGAGGCAACCGCCATCTGCAGCAGCCAGTCATGAAGACTGCTGACCAGGGGGTTTTCACTGTCGCGCATGGCATCGAGCCAGTTGGTGCGGGCGGAGCGGACCGACAGGGCAAAGCCGATGTACTGTTCGGCATTCAGCCCGAATTCGGGGGCAGCCAGAATCGCCGGTAGGTAGCTGATGGCGCGGTCGCGGGCTCCTTCGGCTATGCTCGCGGCGAAGCGCATGCAGTTGAACAGGGTTTGCAGCGACGCGATTTCGTCGACTGCGCTGGTAACTTTGTAATTGAAGGGCACGCCGAAGGTGTTCAGGTGGGGAATCAGCGACTGCAGACTTTTGTGCTGGGAGGCAAGGACGGCGATGGCTTCATTGGGTTTCGAGGCGTTGGCTATCTGTCCTGCATCAATGCGCGATTTAATATTTCGCGCTAGCTCGTAATACTGGATGTCTCGGTTTGCATACTCTGAGACGCTGAATGACTGTGGCTCGACTTCGGTTCTGAAGCTGGTCAGTAGCTTGGCATCGGCAGAGGCGGGAAGCCGATCATCAATCAGCTTAGCCAGATGCTGTCCGAATTCAACCAGTGAGGGCAGTGATCGGTAGTTGGTTTTTAGAATGATGCGCTTGATGTCAGTGAAGCGCTGCTCGAACTGCAGCATATGCCTGACACTCGCGCCTTGGAAGCGCATGATTGCCTGGTCATCGTCGCCGACCACCAGGATGTTCGGACTGGTGCTGTAGTCGCAAAGCAACTCCAGGATGCGCATCTGTGCGCCATTGGTATCCTGGAATTCGTCTACCAGCAGGTATTGGTATTGGTCTTGCAGCTGATACTTGAAAGCGGAATGACTCTCAATAGCAGTGATGGCATCGCAGATCATGTCATCGAAGTCGTAGTGCCCTTCACGGCGCAAGGTTTCTTGGTACTGCTCGCAAATGGTAAGCGCCGATGCCAGTTTTTCGTTGGTTTGTCTGGCTTTTAGGACGTTTTGTTTTGCATTGTTTTTTGTAAACAGCTGGCTGCGGAGCTTCTCAAAACCACTTGCCTTCTCCGTAATGTGGTCGTACAGTTCGGTCTGGTTGAACAGCCTGGCAAAATAGCTGATAAAAGGCTCGTAGACCCCAGGAGTCTGAATCAGGCGCTCGGTTAGCTCAGCTGGAGCTTCCGCCACTACAGAGTTGACCTGCTGCAACAATGCAGCGCAAAAAGTCTCTTTTGCTGCTGCCTTACTGGGAATCCGAGAGTCAATCAGACTCTGCAGCTCCTGGTTACTCTCAAGATAGTCAAATGCACGATTGTTTTGCTCGATTATCGCTCTGAGTTCGCTGGCTTTGAGTCCTGAACGCTTGAAGTTGCTGATGAATGACCGCACGTTGCCCAGGCTGCCGACAACTCCCTTGAATGGACGCTGAAACAGTGCATCATCCATCGGTAGCTGAGTCAGGAGGCTGTTTAGAAGCTTATGGCTTTGCAATGCGGTTATGGCTGTATCTGATGCCAGTCGATTGAAGTATTGGGCGTAGCGGCTGGCTAATCCTGAAGCGAAAGCATGAAAAGTCGAGACTTCGACTTGATAGGCAGCTGCGCCGATCAGCTCTGCCAAGCGGCTTTGCATGGCCTGGGTGCCAGCGTCGGTAAAGGTCAGGCAGAGTATACTCTGCGGTAAAACGTCACGTTCATGGAGTATGGTTGCCACCCGCAAAGCCAGCAGCTCTGTCTTGCCAGTGCCAGGACCTGCAACTACCAGCACTGGACCTTCCAGCGTATTAACAGCCTCGCGCTGTTCGTCATTCAGTATCGCCAGGCGCGCTTGAAGCTCTGGTGTCATTGTGGGCTTGGGTGTCGGTGTGGTGCCATTTGCGGTTGCTGTGCTCGTCGCGGTTGTTTTTTTCATTGTTACTCCCCCGTGCCTTTCTCTGTTTGCCGGTCGCTGCTATCCCGCTGGTAGAGTGAGACAGAGGGTGAGACAGA
>WQXZ01000140.1 GCA_009781525.1 Coriobacteriia bacterium
GTTCACGGGACGCAGCAATGGCGTCTTTATCCAGTCCGTCCCAGCTGGTGTTGAGCATGGTGAGTAGCTCTGTGATTTCTGCCGCTGATGAACTGTACATTCTTTCGCGTACCTCATCATGATGATGAGCTGGCGTGCGCAGTGAAGTTGTTGTTGTGCTGCTTTTCGAGTTCTTATCCATATAAATACCAAAACCCTCATGTCTGCTCAAACGAAGACAGAGGGTCGTATGCCCCGAAAAGCAAGACCTCTGAGGGTCTCGCACCCTCTGTGGTCTCGCGCGTCATCGTTCAAGCTTTAGCTCGACAGGGCGATGAAATTGCACTAGTCCATGCCTTGGTTTCGACATGGACTGCTAGCCTTCTCACCGTGTCTCCACGACTCCGCGGCAGCAACCCGTATCCCTGTGGTAGCCTCACCTACCGAAACGGTTAGCATTGTAACCCAACGCTGGGGCGAAATGCAGCGGGGATTCGCAACCATGTAGATGTGCCCGGGTTGCTCGATGCTTTGCGAGGTTGATGCAGCAACTTGACACCACTTGGCAACCTTAGCTCCTCGTACAGCTCCACTCAATTCCGCGGTTTGGGGAATTGAGTATGTGGCTGGCTAACCTCGGGCTGCCTGGGTGCTATGGGAGCTGGGGCGAGCAGGCGGGAGCTGGAGAGCTTAAGTGGAGGTAGCCGGCTGTATAGGTTGGCTGTGCAAGCTGGAAGGTCAAGCGGCGGGGGCTTGACTACAGCAGCGACCAAGCAGCAATCAGCACCGACCTCCACCTCACTGCTATCCTGACATTTCGCACTATTGCCTTGCAGGTGAAACGCCCATATCGCTACATATGGCACATTTTCCACAAGGTTTCGCAAGAGGCTGTTTATACTACATTCAGCCGTCTCGGTAAATCGACAAACGAATGGAGGAGTGATGAGCCCACTGACTGAGCGTGATAACGTTTTAAAGGTGTATGCTGGCGAAAGACCTGACTGGGTGCCTTTAGCACACAAAGCCTTTGCCATCGGAATGCCTATGGCAATCAGAAATAACCGTGGTGATGCTGGAGGACGTATCCCTGGAGCAATAATCTACAACATCCTGAAGACACCGCACATGATTCCACCGGATCCCAATATCGGTGCCATGCCGGTTCCTGGTGAGCCGCATATTCCTGATATCACCCGTTGGCGAGAATTTCTGGACTTCCCTTTCCCCGACCCTCACAAGCTCGATTGGTCAGACGATGAGGCAGCTGCCGGTAGACTTGACCGCGAGAACAAGGCTGTGATGGCAATGATCGGTGGAGCGCAGTTCGCAGGTGCCCCCTTCAACGCAATGGTCGACCTGATGGGACATGAGGCTGCCAGCATTGCCATGCTCGATGACGACGAGAAAGAGTCTTGGCACGAGCTGCTTGGCTTTCTAACTGAATGGGAGCTGGCAGTGCTTGACCACATGATCGAGATCTACAAGCCCGACATTGTGTGCACCAGCGATGACCTGGCAAATGCCCACGGACCCTTCATGTCGATTCCGACCTATCGCGAGATGATCGCCCCCTATCAAGGCCAGATTTTCGACCGCATCAATGCTGCTGGCATCATCTGCGAGCTACACTGCTGTGGCCGTGCTGAGGACTTCGTGGCTGACTGGGTAAAGATGGGTCTCGCCGCCTGGAACCCAGCCCAGACCATGAACGACCTCCAAGCTCTGCAGGCTCGGTATGGCTTCGACTTCATCATCGACGGGGGTTATGACTCGCAAAGCAGGATAAACACCAAGGGTGCCAAAGAAGAGGATGTCCGCGCCTCGATTCGACTGAGCTTCGAGAAGTACGCACCAGCCGGCAACTTCATCTTCAGCACATCCGGAATGGCCCTTGCACACGAGCTGGGTGAAGATCACATGAATTGGATCTTCGACGAAGCCGAGAAGTGTTCAACACAATCATATGGATAAGATCTAGTTTCTGTAAAGAGTGGGACAAGGGGGACGGGGCGTTTTGTCCCAGTCTGACAGAATGGGACAAAACGCCCCGTCCCCCTTGTCCCAACCCGTCCCACTTGTCCCAAAACGCCCCTCTTGTCTCACTCTTGTCCCACTCGCTTCGATCCGCGTAGAATTCAGTTGGGAAATTCTTATTAGGCTTGCACATGATTGGCTCAGGGTGCTGAGCATATGTAATTCTGTTTAGAGCGCGCACTATACTTTAGTCGATAAAAAACACAGCCAATAAGTTGTTTAGGAGTACTGATGCGCAAGCCTTTGATGATTCAAGGAACGATGTCTAATGTTGGCAAAAGCCTGTTGGTTGCAGGCTTGTGTCGTGTCTTTTACCAAGATGGCTATAGTGTTGCTCCATTTAAATCTCAGAACATGTCAAGCAATTCAGCCGCACTGGAAGATGGCTCCATAATGGCTCGTGCTCAGGTTACCCAGGCTGAAGCTGCTGGCATTAAGCCAAATGTGCTTATGAATCCGATATTGCTAAAGCCATCGAGCAATACCGGTTCAGAAGTGATAGTTCTGGGGCGATCGCGTGGCAGGATGTCTGCGGCAGATTATTTCAACTTTCGCATGACATTGCTCCCTGAAGTGATGAGTGCCTACCAGTCTTTGGCTGATCAGCATGATGTTGTGATAATCGAGGGAGCTGGAAGCCCGGCAGAGATCAATCTGAAGCAAAATGACATTGTTAACATGGGTTTAGCGAACCTGACTGATGCAAACGTACTTTTGGTTGGCGACATCGACCCAGGAGGTGTCTTTGCCCAGCTGGTTGGCACATTGGTACTCCTGGAAGAGAGCGAACGCGACCGCATCAAAGGCCTGGTCATCAACAAGTTTCGTGGAGATATCGAGCTGCTGAAACCAGGGCTTTCGATGCTTGAAGAACGAGCGGGAAAGCCAGTTATTGGCACTCTCCCCTATTTGAGTGTCTACATTGAAGAAGAGGATAGCCTGTCAGAGAAAAAGGACTTCGACCTACCAGCAGACCCTGACGCTCTCGTAGCCTTCAAAGACAGTCAATACGACATCCTGGCAAATGCAATCCGCGATAACCTTGACATGAGGTTCATCTACGATCTGGCCGGCTTGCCTGCATCATTCTGAGCGTGGCGAGCGTAGGTCGAGCTCGCAACGACCTTGTCACCGTTCGACCAGTGACCGGAAGTCCTCAATTGTCTTAGGACGAACCGCACTCTCCGACTCCCCGACGACCTGCTTGACGCTCTCCCAAGCCTGATATAGCAACGGAGCCTTCAGTCCTGCTTGCTCTAATAGCTCTGTAGCAGCGAAGACCTCTTCTGGCTGTGCGTCGGCGATTATCCGCCCTTCAGCAAACACAATCACACGTGTGGCGACGCGATAGGCAAAGTCAACATCGTGGGTAGATATTACAACCGTGATTCCTGTGGCACTGAGTTCAAGTAGAATCTGCTCCAAAGCATCAGCGTTAGTGGGGTCAAGCGATGCCGTTGGCTCATCCAGCAGAATCATCTCAGGACGCATTGCCAGAATGTCTGCGATGCTGACCCGCTTTTTCTCACCACCGCTCAGGTACTGTGGAGCATAGTCGCGATAGCGCTCGATACTCATTTGCTCAAGCGATTCATCGACCCTCTGCTGCACCTCATCAGCAGGTAGCCCCAGGTTAATCGGCCCAAAACTAACCTCGCTCTCAACATTACCAGCAATAATCTGGCTGTCAGGATCCTGAAACACCAAGCCAATAGTCTGACGTTGACGGATCATGTCGCTCTTCGACTTTGTTACCAGGCTACCTTTCAAAAAGATCTCCCCATGCTGAGGGCGCAAAACCCCATTCAGGCAAAGAAAAAACGTGCTCTTTCCAGCGCCATTACTACCCAGAACAGCAACAAGCTCTCCCGAGTGAAAGCTGGTAGAAACCTGGTTCAGCGCCAAATAGCGATCGTCATAGCGATAACTGATGTTCTCAACTCGAAGAAGCTCCGCCATAACAAAACCTACCCCACAAGCCCAAGCCAGTAAGGCATGCTTATGCTAACTGAGGTCAGAACAAGAGCAGCAGCAGCAATGGCATGACACAGGCTAACACGCGAGTTCTTCTCCAGAAATCTAATGCCCGACTCAAAGCAACGGCTCTCCATGGCATCGAAATTAACACTTGCCATATGGTAACTCCTTGCTAATAGACTCGAATAGAGTGAAGCAGTAGTGCGTATGCTGGTGCGGTAGTCTCGCATGCCCAGCCGACTCTTGGCTGCATTTAGCATTTCCTGATAGGTTGAAA
>WQXZ01000141.1 GCA_009781525.1 Coriobacteriia bacterium
GCAGCAGATGGCGGGGAGCGACGCAGCAGCGGCAGGGGCACGGCAGCAGATGGCGGGGAGCGATGCAGCTGAAGCAGATGGCGGGGAGCGACGCAGCTGAAGCAGGGTGAGGGGGGGCGAGGCGCGATCCCGCAGCAGTGGCAGGGTGCGACGCAGCTGAAGCATGGGTGGCGCGTATGGCTAGAACAGGCACTCCCAACGCCGCACTGCGGACGGCAATCAACGCTATAGACAGGCTATAGACACGCCCGGTGGCGTGGAGTTTGACACACCACCATCATGGTGCTATTATTCTCCCCCGCGGCTTTTTTAGCCGTATTGTTTTGTGGCCAAAAAGTATTGGAAGCTAGGTATAGCCTGGATAAATAGATGCGAATGTGCAAGTCATTATGTGCAAGTCATTTTAAGTCAGAAGACTTAATGCAGTAAGAAAGGAAAGTGCTTTGCCAACCATCAACCAGTTGATTCGCAAGGGTCGAAAGGCTCAAAAGGATAAGAAAAAGACCCCAGCCCTGCAGGGCAATCCGCAAAAGCGCGGAGTCTGCACCCGCGTGCAGACGATCACACCAAAGAAGCCGAACTCGGCCTTACGCAAGGTTGCTCGCGTGCGTCTGGTAAACGGTATGGAGGTTACAGCCTACATTCCTGGTATCGGCCACAACCTGCAAGAGCACTCAATGGTGCTGATCCGCGGCGGTCGTGTTCGCGACTTGCCAGGTGTCCGTTACAAGGTTATCCGCGCGACGCTTGATTGCGCACCGGTTTCTGACCGTAAGCAAGCTCGTTCACGCTACGGCACCAAGAAGCCGAAATAAGCAGGTAGTCAAGAGATTTATGCCTGCTGAAGTCTGCAGAGCTTTTACAGTACCAGCATAAGCACAGAAACTGTTTGAGCAAAGTAACAGGGAAGTGAGGATTCAGTAATGCCACGTCGCGCAGCTGCACCCCGCCGGGAGATCGCCCCGGATGCCGTATATCAAAACCGTCTGGTCACCCAGTTGATTAACAAGGTGCTCAAGGATGGCAAAAAGTCACTAGCCGAGACCATCGTCTACGGTGCCTTTGACATCATCGACTCCAAGGGAGGGGATGATGCTTTGACCGTTTATAAGAAAGCCATGGACAACGTTCGCCCGACCTTGGAGGTCAAGCCGAAGCGTGTCGGTGGTGCTACCTATCAGGTACCGATGGAGGTCAACAGCCGTCGTGCAACCACTTTGGCTGTTCGCTGGATCGTTGATTATGCCCAGAACCGAAAAGAAAAGACCATGGCAGAGCGTCTTGCAGCTGAGTTGCTCGATGCTGCCAATGGTGTAGGTTCATCTGTCAAGAAACGCGAAGACATCTTCAGGATGGCAGAAGCCAACCGGGCTTTCTCGCACTATAGATTCTAGAAAGCACCCTGGCACAGACAACAACCAAAACTATCATGGCAAGGCTCCCACTGACATACACTCGCAATATCGGCATCATGGCTCATATCGATGCTGGTAAAACGACGACCACCGAACGCATTCTTTACTACACGGGCAAGACCCACAAGATCGGTGAAGTGCATGAAGGTGCTGCTACCATGGACTATATGATTCAGGAGCAAGAGCGCGGTATTACCATTACGTCTGCTGCCACTACCTGCTTCTGGAAAGAGAATCGCATTCAGATCATCGATACTCCTGGGCACGTCGACTTCACAGCAGAGGTCGAGCGTAGCCTGCGCGTACTCGATGGAGCTGTCGCCGTATTCTGCGCTGTCGGCGGGGTTCAACCACAGTCCGAGACGGTTTGGCGCCAAGCCGACCGCTACGAGGTTCCGCGCATCGCATTCATCAACAAGATGGACCGAGTCGGAGCCGACTACTTCGGTGTTGTAGCCCAAATGGAAGATCGCTTGAAAACCAGAACAGCTATCTGTCAGATACCTATTGGTGCCGAAGACAAGTTCACCGGCTTAATAGACCTGCTAAGCATGACTGCATGGCAATTCACCGAAGGTGAAGACGGCATGATCGAGCCAGAAGCAATCGACATCCCGTCAGAGCTGGCAAATGAAGCCGATCTGCTGCACAGCCAGCTGGTCGAGTTGGCAGCCGAGTTCGATGATGACCTGATGATGCAGGTTTTAGAAGGAGAGGAGTATCGCGTAGACGAAGTAGTAGATGCCTTGCGCAGAGCTACCATCGCCTGTCAGATCACTCCGGTGTTCTGTGGAGCCGCCTTCAAGAATAAAGGCATCCAGCAACTACTTGACGCGATTATCGACTACCTTCCTTCCCCTCTAGACATCCCCCCAGTAACAGGTACACATAAGAAAACCGGCGCAGAGGTCGAGCGTGCAGCCGACCCAACCGAGCAATTCTCAGCGCTGGCTTTCAAAGTCATGTCCGACCCGCATGTCGGCAAACTAACCTACTTCCGGGTCTATTCAGGCACACTTAAAGCCGGTAGCTACGTACATAATGCCACTAAAGGTAAAAACGAACGAATCGGTCGGCTGCTTGAGATGCATGCAGCCTCAAGAGTCGATATCGATGAGGTCCAAGCCGGTGACATCTGCGCTGCAGTGGGTCTGAAGGACACGTCAACCGGCGACACCCTGTGCATCGAGTCAAGCCCGATACTGCTTGAGTCGATGAACTTCCCCGATCCAGTAATCGACATCGCCATCGAGCCCAAGACCAAGGCTGAGCAGGACAAGCTGGCAACAGCACTGCAGAAGCTGGCAGAAGAAGACCCGACCTTCAAGGTCACAACCAACCAGGAGACCGGCCAGACAGTCATCGCTGGCATGGGCGAGCTGCACTTGGAGATTATCGTCGACCGCCTGCTGCGCGAGTTCAAGGTTGAAGCCAATGTCGGCAAACCGCAGGTCGCTTACCGCGAAACCGCTGGTCATGAGGTGCTAAACGTCGAAGGCAAGTTCATCCGCCAGACCGGTGGACGCGGTCAGTATGGTCACGTGGTTATCAACCTCTACCCACAACCTTCAGGAGCTGGTTACGCATTCGAGAATAAGATCGTCGGCGGAACCATTCCCAAAGAATACATCCTGCCGATCGATCGTGGCATTCAAGAGGCCCTGGCTTCCGGAGTCATCGCCTCATATCCGGTGGTCGATATTCGCATCGAGCTGATCGACGGATCCTATCACGAGGTCGATTCGTCTGAAGCCGCTTTCAAGATCGCCGGCTCGCTGGCAGTCAAAGACGCCCTGCGCAAAAGCGATCCGAAGCTGCTGGAGCCAATGATGGATGTAGAGGTCGACACGCCAGAAGACTTCCTGGGTGAAGTCGTCGGCAACCTTTCAACCCGCAGAGGGCAGATACAGGGCATCGACGACCGCTCCGGCGCGAAGATGATAAAAGCGCTGGTACCGCTCTCAGAGATGTTCGGTTACGCAACCGATTTGCGCAGCGCCACCCAGGGTCGCGCTGTGCATACCATGCAATTCAAGTCATACGAGTCAGTTCCCAAAAACATTGCCGACGAAATAGTCTTTAAGGCTGGCGGCAGTGTTTTTGTTTAGAGCAATGTAAGCAAAACGACAGGTTTATCAGGTAAGAGAAAGCTGGAGGAATTAAGTGGCAAGTCAAAAAATCAGAATCAGTCTCAAAGGTTACGATCATGAGGTCGTCGACCAGTCGACAAAACTGATCGTCAGCACCGCTCAAAAAACCGGTGCTCGCGTCTCAGGACCGATTCCTTTGCCCACCAAACGCGAGAGTTACACAGTCATTCGCTCGCCCCACAAGTACAAAGACAGCCGCGAGCAATTCGAGATGCTGATTCACAAGCGCTTGATTGACATTCACGACCCGACACCGGCAACCGTCGACTCGCTGACCCGACTCGACCTGCCGCCAGGAGTAGAGATCGACCTGCAGTTGTAAAACCATGGGGATAAAACCTCGCTGCTTGACCTGAAGTGTCTTGCGCAATCGACGAGGTCTTATCCCCACAAAAGAGTGTTTTAGCGGTCCGCTGGGAGGCTGCACTAGGAGCAGGTGCCCATGACCGTGGAAAGATAATGGTGTAATTGATGAGTGACACGATATTAGGACGAAAACTAGGTATGACCCAGGTCTGGTCAGATGATGATCGGCTACTGCCGGTCACTGTGATTCAGGCAGGTCCCTGCGAGGTGACCCAACTGAAGACGGTTGCGAAGGAAGGTTACGAGGCTATTCAGATTGCTTTTCAGCCAGTGAAAGAAAAGCGCTTGAACAAGCCGCTTTTGGGTCATCTGGCAAAATCC
>WQXZ01000142.1 GCA_009781525.1 Coriobacteriia bacterium
CAGCGCTATCTCTGCGGCGTGCTCGCGATGCAACCGGATGAGGTGCGCGTATTGTCGCCCTTTGTCGGCGGCGCCTTCGGGTCCGGGTTGCGGCCGCAGTTCCAGGTGGTTCTGGCGGCGCTCGCAGCGCGCCAGCTGCAGCGCGCCGGCTGCAGCACCTTTCCTATACCTTTCCCAGGTTATAGAAAGCGGACAGTCCCGCATATGATGCTGAATTGCCCAGCTCGTCTTCGATTCTGATCAGCTGATTGTACTTAGCCACCCTGTCGCTTCTAGCCGGAGCGCCGGTCTTGATCTGGCCTGCGTTGACTGCAACTGCCAAGTCAGCGATGGTGGTGTCTTCTGTCTCGCCGGAGCGGTGGCTGATTACACAGTTGTAGCCGGCTTGCTTGGCCATCTGTATCGTATCAAGGGTCTCGGTCAGTGAACCGATCTGGTTAAGTTTGATCAGGATCGAGTTGGCTACACCCATCTCGATTCCCTTTGACAGTCTTTCGGGATTCGTGACAAAGATGTCGTCTCCGACCAGCTGCACTCTGTCACCGATGCGGTCGGTGAGTAGCTTCCAACCTTCCCAGTCTTCCTCAGCCATGCCCTCCTCAAGCGAGCTAATCGTGTACTTATCGACCAAAGCTTCCCAGTAGTCGACCATCTGCTCGATGGTGAGCTCGCGACCTTCTGACTCTAAAACGTATACTTTGCGCTCTTCGTCGAATAGCTCTGTAACGGCTGGATCCAGCGCAAAGACTATCTGCTCGCCCAGGATGTAGCCAGCGCGGGTGACGGCTTCACTGATTAGCTCCAGTGGCTCTTCGTTGGTTTTCAGGTTCGGGGCAAAGCCACCTTCGTCGCCGACTGCAGCTGAGAGACCCTTCTCTTTCAGAACGGCTTTCAGGGTGTGGTAGACCTCAGCCGACCAGCGCACAGCTTCAGCAAAGCTGGGGGCGCCAACAGGCATGATCATGAATTCTTGGAAGTCAACGTTGTTGTCAGCGTGGGCTCCGCCGTTAAGTACATTCATCATCGGATTCGGCAGCAGATGTGCGTTGGCTCCGCCGATGTAGGAGTAAAGCGTCAGTCCGGTTGATTCGGCGGCAGCTTTGGCAGCAGCGAGAGATGCACCAAGTATGGCGTTTGCACCAAGCCGCGACTTGTTGGCGGTGCCATCAAGCTCGATCAGCTCGGTATCGATACCGCGCTGGTCGGTTGCGTCTAAACCAAGCAGAACCTCAGCGATTGCCTCGTTGACATTTTCAACAGCCTGGCTGACTCCCTTACCCAGATAGCGGTCTTTGTCACCATCGCGCAACTCGCAGGCTTCGAAAGCACCTGTTGATGCACCTGATGGAATCGCCGCGCGCCCAAAAGAGCCGTCCTCAAGTAAAATCTCAACCTCTACCGTCGGATTGCCGCGTGAATCTAAGACCTCACGCCCATAAACACTGATAATCGTTGACATGTTTTCTCCTTCTGTCACTGTTTGTCGTTCACTGATTGACTTGATGCCTGCTGTTATTCTTGGAGCTCCAGTTTGGCCTGTTGCCAGAACTGCTCCTGCTGTTCTAATGTATAGCTCGAAAGCTCTCTGTTAGCCTCGTGAGCGTACTTCTCCATAATAGCCCAACGCTGCCTGAAGCGGCGAACGGTGCCACGTAAAGCGCTCTCAGCATCGATACCATGTTTCAGCCCAACATTGACCAACGAAAATAAGATGTCACCGAATTCATCAGCCGCAGCCTCGCTACTCGGGTTCTCAGCGCGAAATTCGCTTACCTCTGCCTCGACCTGCTGCCAAACCGCCTCGACATCACTCCAGTCAAAACCAGCGGAGATCGCCTTACGCGAAATGTCCTGCGCCTGCATCAGCGCCGGTAGTGCATTGGGCACGCTGTCAAGCAGGCTCGGGTGCTGCGAAGATCGCGGCTGGTCGGCTGGTCGGCTGGTCGGCTGGTCGCAACTTCCCTCGCCGCCGTCGAAGTCTGTTTCACCAACTTCGCCTGGGTCGCTCTGCACCCAATCCAGCTCTCGCTCAAGCAGCTTGATGTTGTCCCACAGATCCAACACTGCTTCAGCGCTCTTAGCTGTTGCAGCCTGAGCAGCAAAAGCCTGGCGCTTTTCTGGGGATAAGTTCATGGCGTCCAGCGCCGCCTCAACCCCGAAGACGTGAGGATGGCGACGTGTCAGCTTATCAGCGATACCCTGAATGACCTCGGTCAGCGTGAACTCGTCAGCCTCAATGGCAATCTGGGACTGCAAAACCACCTGGAGCAACAGGTCGCCCAGCTCTTCCCTTAAGCCTCGCAGGTCGCCGGACTCAATGGCATCAACCGTCTCGGCTGCTTCTTCAGTGATATTTCGGGCAATCGATTCATGCGTCTGCTCGCGGTCCCATGGGCATCCGTCTGGTGCGCGCAGGCGAGCTACGATTTCAACCAGGGATAAAAACGCAGCCGCCAGACTGGCAGCTGCAGTGTCATCTCTGCATTCAGCTTCTGGATGGTCGGTGTTTCGGGTGTCAGCTTTGCTGCTTTCAGCGTTCATTTGGTCTTCTCCACATATTTATGAAACCTGACTGCTGCTGTAAGCTTCGCAGACTTCGTCAACGCTGCCGATCATTTTGACAACGCCTTTTTCTAGCCATAGAGCTTTGCGGCAGAGTTTTTGCACTTGATTGATGTTGTGTGATACGAATAGCACCGTCGTGCCGTGCTCGTTGATTAGCTCGTTTATGCGATTCAAGCATTTTTCCTGGAAGAACATGTCGCCGACAGCCAAAGTCTCGTCGATTATCAGAAGGTCCGGAATCATAACTGTAGCGACCGCAAAAGCCACGCGCGCAACCATGCCTGATGAGTAGTTTTTCATCGGCAGCTCCAGGAATTCTTCCATTTCTGAGAAACGAACTATCTCGTCGAAGTTGTCTTTGATGTATTGGCGGCTGTAACCAAGCAGCGCTCCATTCAAGAAAATGTTCTCGCGTGCGGTCAGCTCAAAGTCGAATCCGGCACCGAGCTCAATCAGCGGCGCAATGCGACCTTTGACAGTTGCCTTGCCCTGGCTGGGCTCAAGCACACCTGCAATGATTTTCAGCAGCGTAGACTTACCGGAGCCGTTCAGACCGACAATGGCGTAGACATCGCCTTGTTCTACGGTCAGCGAAACACTGTCGAGCGCCTTGAACTCGCGAAAGAAGAGCTGGCGGGTAACAAGCTTCAGCACGTATTCCTTCAAGCTGTTCAGGCGCTCGTTGGCGATGTTGAAGATCATCGTGACATCGTCGACCACGACCACAGGGTTATATTTTTGTCTGCTTGGTCTACCAGAAACTATGTTCGCATCAGACATATTGGGCATTTCATTTGATAAGTGGTGCGTAAGCCTCGTGCTGACATGGGTTTGTCTACTCCTACTCTAATGCAAGGTTTCGCTTCCTTAGCTTTCGATTCCTTTCTAATATCTTCATCTGAATCTAGCATCGACTCAAGCTCTTGAATAGCTACCCGTAGATAACACAAGCTTACTCTTCATACTATCTAGACTGCTTCCCAGCATTACTACTCTTTCCCGAATCCTCAAGCATCAGAATTGAAGGTGTCGTGATTAATATGAACAGAAGACACTTTGATACTTCGTCTCCACTTAATCTTCCTATCTTATAACACGGTGTAATAGAAAAATAGACTCGTATCTATCACCGTACTATCGTCAAACGGTGAAAATGGAAGAGCAACATATAGTGAGAGTCAGCGGTGAAGATGCAGTTCTATTATGATGAATCATTAGCGAATCCTCTTCCCTGTTTCCTGGTTCATATGAATGAATTTTATACCGAATTGAGCGAAAGCATAATGCAAGTCCTTAGATTGATAAAATCGATCGACCCAAGTATCCTTGCAAAAGTGAAATAAATACCAAACGAGGCATGACATAGCCATACACCCGAGAATAACAGAAGAAACAATGAAATATGCATTCCATTCACTCCGCAACAGAAACGCGAAAATGAAACCTTCGACGATTATTATGATAGAAAGCATCCAGCATGTACGAGGATACTTTAGTAAAGCCCCTCTGAAATATGGCTCGTCTTCTACGCTGGTCATTAGGACGCTTATTAATGGAGTAAGCAGTACAAGGATTAGTGAGATACTGCCTAGAACAGAGTCACTTTCGTACTGATTACCATTCTGCAGCTCAATAAATGTGCTGAGAGTAGTATTGCTCTCAATC
>WQXZ01000143.1 GCA_009781525.1 Coriobacteriia bacterium
CAGGAGTTATTCAGCTCCATCAGGGCAGCGATTGCAGTGTTGAAGTTGTAGCGATTGAAATCGTGTTCAACCTTGCCAGCCACCCGATGACGCTCACGCCAGAGTGTTGCCGCAAGCTGTGTTTGCTGCTCACTCGAATGCCCATGGTCAGAGTTGTACAGGCTTTCACTGTCAGCCAGGCCTACCAGGTCATGTACGATACGCCAGAAACGCCCACAGGTTCGATAGATTCCCTCCAAGCCATCCTGGGACCATTCCAGATCTTTATCTGGTGGTGCCATGAACAGAATGTAGAGGCGCAATGCATCTGCACCGAACAGCTTAATCATGTCTTCAGGCGGAACAACATTGCCTCTTGACTTGCTCATGGTTTCACCATTCAGCTTAACCATACCCTGAGCCAACAGGCGCTGGAAGGGTTCGTCGAAGTTGAGCATCCCTGCGTCACGCAGGGCTTTGGTATAGAAGCGAGAATAGAGCAGATGAAGAATCGCATGCTCGATACCACCGATATACTGATCAACCGGTAGCCAATTATCTACGATTAACTGGTCAAAAGGCAGCTCAGTATTGTGTACATCGGTATAACGCAGGAAGTACCAGCTTGAGCAGGTAAAGGTGTCCATCGTATCAGTCTCACGCCTGGCTTTTGCACCACAGACAGGACAGTCAACATCGGTGAAATCCTGGCGATCAGCCAGTGAGTCGCCTTTATTCAGATCGATATCCATCGGCAAGATAACCGGTAGATCCTCATATGGCACCGGCACAATACCGCAGTGCTCACAGTAAATAGCCGGAATCGGATTACCCCAGTAACGTTGGCGCGAAATCAACCAATCGCGCAGGCGAAAGTTGATTGAAGCTTCTCCCCGACCGATATCAACAAGAGAGTCTATGACAGCATTGGCTCCAACTGAGTCCTTACCACCAGCCAGACCGGTATGCATACCTGACTGCACCATTATGCCGTCACCTACGTAGGCTTCAGCCCATGGCACGTCATCAAGTAGACGATCACCGACCACGCCGAAAGCAGCAGCAACCTCACCTGCTTCAGTAGAAGCAATGCCTGCGCCGACCGCATCATCAGCAGCGTCTCTTAATAAAACATCTTCAAGTCTACGAATCTCTTCGATAATAGGGTCATCTTCAGCAACAACCACTGGCGGAATCGGTAAGCCATATTGCCTGGCAAACTCAAAGTCACGCTGATCCCCAGATGGAACAGCCATAACAGCGCCAGTACCATAATCCATCAGCACATAGTCTGCTACCCAAACAGGCACTGCCTCGTTGTTGATCGGGTTGCGTACGAATCGCCCGGTAAAGGCACCATGTTTCTCGCGATCATCTTTCGAGCGCTCAACCGCATCGGCCGCTGCAGCTGCCTGAACCACAGCATTCACTCCTGCTTCGAATTCGGTACCTGCAACCAGCTCCGCTACCAACGGGTGCTCGGGTGCAAGCAGAAAGAAGCTGGCGCCATACAGAGTGTCGGGGCGTGTCGTGAAAACCGAGATATCCGTGTCAGAGTCGAGCCCGTTTTTATCCAGAAGTGTAAAAACCACATCAGCACCGGTTGATCTGCCGATCCAGTTGGCTTGCATCTGGCGCACCCGCTCTGGCCATTCATCCAGAAGAGCAAGGTCATCCAGGAGTTCCTGTGCGTAGTCGGTGATCTTGAAATACCACTGCTCAAGCTCTTTTTTGACCACGGAGGTCTTACAGCGCCAGCATCCACCGTTTTCGACCTGCTCGTTTGCCAGCACGGTGGCACAACTTGGACACCAGTTAACTGGTGAGCTTTTGCGCTCGACCAGACCCATCTGCCAGAATTTCAGGAAGATCCACTGACCCCAGTGATAGTACTCGGCGTCTGAGGTGATCAGGCTACGGCTCCAATCGTACGAGAAACCCATGCGTTCAAGCGAGGCACGTTGTTCGGCAATGTTGCCGTATGTGAATGACGATGGCGAGGTATTGTTCTTAATCGCGGCGTTTTCTGCCGGCAGGCCAAAGGCATCCCAACCCATCGGGTGCAATACCTCAAAGCCATGCATGCTCTTGAAACGACTGATTGCGTCACCGATTGTATAATTGCGAACGTGTCCCATGTGAATGTCGCCGGATGGATATGGAAACATTTCCAATGCATAAAAGCGCGGACGAGTGCTGTCTTCATTCAACTCGTTGATTCCCTGCTCTTGCCACCATTGCTGCCAGCGTGGCTCGATTTCATTGGGATAATAGCTTTGCATCTTTGCTCCTATGTTCGTTTTGCTTCTTTGTACAGCAAGCTAGTCGCTTGGGTGCCACGCACCAGGTTCATAGTATAGATTCACACCCTCTAAGCTCGATTACCTGCTGTTGTTCAATCGACTAGCCATTATAGCGTGAGCGCTTACAAAACCGTCGTATAAAAATCAGCGCCAGCTACCGCCGACGCTGATTTTTTCTAGATGGAAGTTTGGTGACCGAAAGCCTTAAATAAACTTTGAGTCTATGTAACCAGAAAATCCTAGTAGTACGAATACCTGATCTTCTCGAACTCATCGGTAATCCAGCTGCGACGCTCAATGGCGAACTCATCGTCTGGAGCACCCATAATACCGCCGCCGAAGGCATAGCTGCCACCAGGTGCCAGCATGTCAACCTGCTGCCTGACGTAAGCCCGCACCTCTTCTTCAGTGGTCTCAGGCCAGCAAACGAAACCGTTACCATCAAAGCCACCGCAGATCGCCAGCTTGCCCTTGAACTGCGCCTGGATTGCCAGCAGGTCGTTTTGAGGCTCAGCCGGATTCCAAGAGTCAAAGCCCATGTCGACAATGTAGGGAATAAATTCATCCAGCTTGCCACAATTGTGATGCGAAGCATGGCAGCCGATCTCAACATAAGGTGCCGCACCTGCGCGCCATGCCGGCTCAAAGATATCCAGGAACATCGGAACCGAAACAAACGGTGCACGCTCGTGAGCGATGTCGTCGCCCATTCCATAGGCATTCGGCTTGTAGTAATGGATGAACTTCTTTGCCATCTCAACATTTAAGTCTGTCAGAAACTGAATCAGCTCCTTAACCTCTTCAGGTTCTTCGTAGCACGCAATCAGTCCGTTGTCGAAACCCATGAAACTCGCCAGCATCTGAAAATACCCGTTGCCGATGCTTGGACCACCCGAATACAGCGCATCCGGATCACGCTTGGGCAAGTCAACAGACGCGCAATACTCCCAGTCGATCTCATCGATCACAGCCGGCCGCTTAATAACATCGCGCCACTTGGTGATGTCGTCCAAAATGAACACACCAGGCTGAGGCAGTGCACCCAGATTGGCATTTCTCTCAGTAACATACGGCACGCCGAACAGGTCAAAGCGAACCTCGCCCTGCTCCCAGCCTCCGACCATCGGCGACAGCTGCTCTCGAAACGTCATCGTCACCATACCACCCGGCGGAGTCGCATCCATAGTCGACGGAACAAACTCCGGATCTTGCCCCTTCAGCATTCGCATATAATTCTCATGCGGTGTCAGTGTTGGCATAACTACCTCCTCAATAATCACAACTCTCGTTTTTCTGTTGATTAATAAGCATTCTAGTCGCAAGCAAACGAGCTGAGAACAGCAAAGTGATTAATGGTCGAAAACAGTAGTTGGCACAGCTAATCTGCTGTGCCAACCGCATTATTATCATATGTGGATAAGACCTCGCTGCTCACGCAGGCAGCCTCTGGGCTCTCGCCGCTGTTAACTTCCCCAATAGCCAGACGAGACAACTCCACTGATCTGGTCTTTCAGCAAGACATCGTGAGCCGAACCTTCCAGAATCGAGGTCGATGACACCAAGGTAAGTCTGGCTTTATCCTGGAACTCCGAAATCGTCAGTGCGCCGCAGTTGCACATAGTCGACTTGATCTTCGCCAGGGTAATAGCAACGTTATCCTTCAAGGCACCAGCATATGGAACATACGAATCAACACCTTCTTCGAATGCCATCGAGCTGGTCTCGCCACTCTGATAGCGCTGCCAGTTGCGAGCTCGTGCCGTTCCTTCTCCCCAGTATTCCTTCATAAAGCTGCCATTGATGTTAATCTTTAAGGTTGGGCTCTCATCGAAGCGAGCAAAGTAGCGACCGAGCATCATGAAGTCGGCTCCCATTGCCAGGGCAAGTGTCATGTGGTGGTCGTAGACGATGCCGCCATCGGAGCAGATCGGTA
>WQXZ01000144.1 GCA_009781525.1 Coriobacteriia bacterium
AGCCCACCATTCTGCTCTACAACAGGATGGTGATGGAGAATGCTGCAGCAGAAGCCTGCCGACTGCTGGCAACCAAGACCAGCTTCGGCAATCACAGCAACGACAAATACCATGGCTACATACTCAGGCGACTAGCCTCAATACCCCCGATCGATATCTTTCACGTATCTACAGGTGAGACCGGTTGGACAATAGAATTCACTGGGGATGAAAACTCAGGCACAGTCTCTGTGACCATCACTAACAGAGTCAGACCGCTGCCGATAATAGGTTGGGGAGCAGAATTGCTAGGTATGCTAGAAGACGGCTTATTAGTACAGACGGTAGAAGTAACAATGCCAACGCAGCCTGCATGGGCACAGGACGCTGAGGTCGGATCGCCAGGCTCTTGGACCGAGCAATGGGAGGATTGATGACTGGGTATAGGACAAAAAGGCTGAGCGATCCCGATTTACAACCATACAAGGTTCGACTACTCGGATTTCGAAGCAACAAAGCCGGTTGCTTGTTTAGGCACACTGACGCTGAAGGTGGTTTTACCAGCATCGGTGTTGTAATAGCACTCAGCCTGGTTGTTACGCTGGTATTCACATCCTCTCAGATCTACTGGCTTAACTCCCGCGCTGGAGACATACAGTTTGCTGCAGATGCAGGCGCGTTGGCAGCAGAGAACACCGTTGCAGAGTTCTACATAATTGCCAGAGTAACCGATGCAGTTCTACTGTCGTTGACCTTATTCGGGGTGACCGTGATGGGTGTCTCAATCATCGTGAGCCTGATACCAGGTTGTCAGAGTATCGCAATCGACCTTATGGAATTCGCCTTGAAAGTCTTTGACGCTCGAGATCGAATAGCCGAAGCAGCAATACCCGCTCTGACCCAACTGCAAAAGATACTACCATTCGTTGCAATTGCTAATGCAGCTTCAACCGTACAGGCGAATGCTCCATCCGGCTCAAATTACGTTGGCGTTGCACTGCTTGTACCATTTATCGCAGACGATGCTGAGGAAAACGACAACGGCACCCCAGAGTTTCAAGCAGATGCAATCGACAGCAGTAACCAGCAAGCAGGCGAAGCAGTAAACGATGCTGAGCAAGCCGAGGTTTTAAAGCAATTGGCATTTGAAGCTGGCTGGTTAGCTGATTGCGGTAATTCTGCGCTCGGTGGTCGTTGTATGTACGAACGAGCAAGACGCTTAGCCGCTTTATCAGATAACCAGTATTTCACGCTTGACGAGTGGGGTTTCGACAAGGCGCTGATCCGCGCTCAGAACTACTACCAGGCAAGACTGGCAAATGAAAGGCCAGAGAATACCAGTGCTGACGAAATAACCAGGTCAATGATGCGCGGACTATATTATCAGTACGCGATCGACACACTCGATGGTGGATATGTTCGCGATGATGGCAGTAGTCATGTTCAGATCTACCTGCCAGAACTTCCGCAAACACCCAGTGATTTCAGGTCTACCAGCGTTTATCACACAGCAAGCTTTCCGCTCGACGCCGCTGGCTTTCTACATGGTCACACAGGTTGTCCTGACTATCTGGCAAATGGAGCACTTGGGCAAGGCACTATTGCAGAACTAGACAGTGGAGTTCACGCCGGGTGCCCGACCTGCAACATGACATGGACATCCGTCAGTCGTGTTTTTGGAGTAAGCAGTCAAACTGACTCAGGATTCGAGTTCTGGTACGACAAGGTTGTAAAAGCATCCATCGGCTATCAGGTAGCAGCGAATGAGTACCTATCTGCTCTGGACAGAGCGCAGAATCATGCAGAAGACGCACTGGATCAGTATGAACAGGCAGTTCAAATGGTCAAAGCCAAGCGTGTCGACCTTCACCCACCCGGGCGCAAAGGCTGCGTGATTTTCGTTTTCGCTCCACCTGAACACACAATGCCTCCCGGGCTGATATCAGCCTTGATACCAGCCAGTAGCCAAACAGTTTTACCAACAAGAATAGCTGTTTCAGCAGCAGCTCTGGCAAAAGATTGCAACACTGAAGCCCATATTCTGGCATGCATCCTTGATCGCCTAAAGGCAAGCGGAGCATCAGAAACTGGGCAGACAGTACTGGGTGGCTTTGACTTCGTTTTAGAGGTCTGGGGATATGCGCTATTGTTCTATGAAAGTGGGGTTGAAGGTCTGACTGGCGCGCTACGAGCAGCAGCGACAATCAGTTCAGGCGGCCTTCTCGGCTGGCTGGCAAATTGGGCTGCCGACGCCGTAGAGACCACTCTGAAGAACCTTGGCATGCAGCCAGTTGATCTACGAGCACCTAAACCACTGCTGGTGAACAGCTACCACGTGGCAAATGCAGCAGGGGACAGTGCTCTCGGACAGACTTTGATCTACGCAAAAAACAGCTATGCTCTCTTGCCTGGCAATGGATCAGGTACGCTGCTAGACATGGTGTTCGATGGCATAATGATTGAGGTAGAGACATTTGCTCACGCTCTTGTTGAGGATGGCTGGATCATCGCGGTAATCAGTTTCGGCCAACCGTTGATCCCAGTAGAGATCGATCTAACAGTGCGCCTGCCCGAATCGGCAGTCGAAAACGGAGTAGAGATAATCCTGGAAAAACTACGTGAGCTGAAGGATCTTTTCGGTGGAGAAAATCATGATTCTACCTGGGAATAGTAATTCCAATCGAGTCTTCCTGCCCGTCATACGGCCAGACAGGCGAGGTCAAGCCACAGTTGAATTGGTAGTCTGCCTTCCAGTTATCCTGATTCTTGTGTTGGTAACCTACAATATCGGTCTGTATCTTTCTGCTTGTGCACGTTTTGATCCACTGGCAGCTGAAGCTGTGCGCACACAGGCTACAAGCCCAGGAAATGGTGAGTTTGGCAGAGACACCAGAGCAAGCCTGGTTCAGGATTGCCTGACAGGCGGTATGGGAGACAGCTACGATGTGACAATCAGCGTCAGTATCGAGTCGATCTCATATGGAAACCTTGGTTCATCTACAGACAGCTCAAATATCGTGTTCTCACTTCTACCTCAACAAGAACGAGTGATATGTACCATGGAGTATTACCCCAGAGGCATCCCTCAGGGTTTCTTCGGCATCAGCTTGCCCCCGATACAACATCGGCGTGAGTTTGTGATCGATCCATATAGACCAGGAGCTTTGTTTTGAGACAGAATAGTAAGCTAAAAGTCAGTCAGAAGAGCACCCAGCGAACTCAGAGAAATGCTGCAATCGCACTTCAGTATTTCATTGTATTGGCCATTGTGATTGTGAGCCTTGATACCTACTCTCACAGTTCGAGAGACAGTCAAGCGATGACATTGGAGTCTCACCAACAGCAACCTGGTAGCAACAACAGAGCGCAAGACCCGCTGGCTCTGTGCACTGATGAAGAGGTTTTTCAACTGCTTGCCATCAGTTTTGACCAGACTGTCATAGGTTATTCAAGCAAGTTATCAACAGGCGATGCTGCCGTCTACCTGGTTGATTTTCTTGTCAAGAGAGGGTGGCAGTATGATGATTCTGAAGATAGTCGCCCCGAGTTTCGTGCTGGTTCATATGATGATGCTGTCTACCAGACTGGTGCCTTTGCGCTCTGGTTTTACTCTGAGCATAACCTTGCTGGTAGATACAAGCAGATGATGGCTCAGTTCTTTCCGATGCCTGATGGCTGCAGTATTGTTATAGAGCTTTTTTAAAGGCAGAAGGATGTCAAATGACCAACATCACCAAAAGTAGGCATTACGATGTGCGTGTGGCTTCCAGCCACTACCAGAGACTGTTGGGGCTTTTCGCTAAGGATGTGCTCTTGGGAGCGGATGCTTTGCTTATTGCCTCATGCAATAGCATCCATACCTTTGGTATGCGCAAACATATAGATATTGCTTTTATTGACAGCGAGGGTATGGTGATTAAAAGCATACGAAACCTACACCCGAATTGCCTTGTTTCATGCTCAGGCGCAAAGGCTGTGCTTGAGCGATTCAGCAGCTCTGACCAGTACTGGTTTGAACAAGGCGACAGGTTAGTACTTCATAGAAACTGATAACAGTATTGGATGAAAACACAAAATGAAGGGATCGAATCGTGAGAGTATGTCTTTACTGCCAGAGCGTTAGCTTTGACGACCAAGAGATCTGCTATGGCTGCTTACAGCCATTCAAAATCGCTGAAAGCAG
>WQXZ01000145.1 GCA_009781525.1 Coriobacteriia bacterium
CAAGAGGCTGGTTTCTACAGCTACGTGATAGTTCTGGATGAGAATGACAACCAGCGTGAGGTTACTGTTACTGTTATTGCAGCAGGTTATCCGGTGACCGCTGTAGAAGGGGATCTCAAAGAAGGTGACCGTGTATTACTAGGCGGTTTCGGTGGTGGTCATGGCGGTGGCGGAGGCAGAGACGATGTCGTTGTTTTTCCGATGACCCGATAATGCGACTATAAGACGACTGGGCATAACAGGTGCAGACACGTATAGCAATACACTTGTAGCTGATGACGAAAAGATAACCAATGAGTGACTCAACAACAGATCCGATTATCCAGGTAACCAACCTACATCGCATCTACGAGACCAGGGCTGGTACGGTACCTGCTCTACGAGGTGTAGATTGCACAATCAATCGATCAGAATTCGTTGCGATAATGGGACCGTCAGGTTCTGGTAAGTCGACCTTAATGAATGTCTTAGGTTGTCTTGACCGCCCAACTATTGGCAAATATATCTTTGCGGGAACAGATATATCTACATTATCAGACAACCAGCTGGCTGATTTGCGCGCGACCAGTATAGGCTTTGTTTTTCAAAGCTTTAATCTGCTACCACGTGCCACAGTGCTCAGAAACGTTATGCTTCCTCTGGTCTATACCTCTTGTCCGCATAAAGAGCGTGAGCAACGGGCTCGTACCGCGCTACGTGCAGTTGGCTTAGAAGAACGCTTCTATGAGCATAAGAGTAATGAGATTTCAGGTGGCCAGATGCAGCGCGTCGCAATAGCACGTGCGCTTGTTAACAACCCCGAGTTGATTTTGGCTGATGAGCCGACCGGAAACCTTGATACTGCCACAGGTGAGATGGTGTTGCAAACCTTGAAAGTACTACGTGACCAGAAGCGTACCATCATCGTGATCACACATGACGAAGAGGTAGCCAGCCATGCCGATAGGGTGCTCTATATTCGCGATGGACTATTTGCGGATGAGTGGATAAACACACCGTCAGGTGCCTTGCGTCAAACAGACTCAGAAAGGTCAATAACCCAGAATAGGGCAGCACTGATAACCGAGGGAGGCAGTTGATGGGTATTCGCGACTTGCTGCACGAAACATTCGTATCAATATCAGCAAACAAAGGGCGCTCGATCCTAACAATTCTTGGTATTGTTATCGGGATCTCCAGTGTAATTGCGCTGACCTCGCTAGTAGCAGGCTTCAGGAATATGCTCCTTGGTGAGATGGGCTTTTCTCAGGCTCGAATGGTAATGATCTGGGCAGGCACCAGCATGACTGATTCGGATCTGGATGCTTTGCAGCAAGGTGTTCCTGAATACGAGATGATTGCCGGTGGTAGTTACTATTGGGCAAACGTGACGACCCCAACAGAACAATACAGCTATTCGATATTGGGTATTTCGCAAAGCTATTTCGATTTGATGGGGCTAGAGCTCCAACACGGAAGCATGTTCGATGAAGAGGACTCGCGTCGTTTGAACAGGGTAATTATCATTGGACGCGGTATCTGCTTTGACTTATTCGGAAATGAGGATTTCAACCCAGTTGGTCAGGCTATCAGGCTGGGCGATAATCAAGATCAGTACACTATTGTTGGTGTAGTAAACGGGGATGCTATCAGTAGTCAGTACACAACGATTTATATGCCTGCGCAGACCTTGCAGAAACGTATGACTGGCTGGTATGGCTACGACCAGGTTTGGGGACTAGTGTACGAAGGCTATGATGTCTATGAGGTCAGCGATAGTACCAAAAGCTTCCTGGCATACTACTTCAACACTGAAGAAGACTATATATACATCTGGACAATGAAAGAGATGATCGATCAGCTGAACGTAATGCTGGCTGGCTTTACAGTGGTACTAACTGCAATTGCCTCCATCAGCCTCTTTGTCGGCGGTATTGGTATCATGAATATGATGTTGACATCAGTTTCGGAACGAACACGAGAAATCGGTCTTCGTCGCTCACTGGGTGCACGAACGTCTGACATCACTCTGCAGTTCTTAACAGAGAGCATTACCCTTTGTCTGGCAGGTGGTTTCTTTGGACTTGTATTTGGTTTTTTGGGTGCGAGCCTGATCTCTAGAATAATCAGCATGGTTATGACTGACATAAAGTTCTCTGCTGCTATTGGCCTCTCATCAGTAGTGATAGCAGTTGTTGTCTGCGTCACTATCGGTGTAGCATTTGGCTACTATCCTGCCCGCCGTGCCGCAAAGCTCGACCCAGTAGAGAGCCTTCGGTATCAGTAGGATGTTATAGACAGCGTATGAGCTTAAACACCAACAACGCAAAAGCAGCAGCCCAATCCCGTGAAACCCAGCGGGCTGAACTGCACAAGACCATCTGGCGTATAGCAAACGACCTACGTGGCAGCATAGACGGATGGGACTTCAAGCAATACGTACTTGGACTACTCTTCTACCGCTTCATCTCAGAGAATCTAGTCTCTTACCTGAACAACTCAGAGCAAAAAGCCGGAAACCCAGACTTTGACTATGCAGCATTAAGTGACTCTCAGGCTGAGTTCGGCAGGCAAGAGACAGTAAATGAGAAGGGCTTCTATATCCTGCCAAGCGAGCTGTTTTCAAATGTGAAGTCTAGGGCAGCCAAAGACCCGAACTTAAATGAAACACTGGAGCGGGTGTTTCTAAACATCGAAGCATCTGCAGTAGGTGCTGCCAGTGAAGATGATATCAAAGGACTCTTCGATGACTTGGATGTAAACAGCAACAAGTTAGGGGCAACTGTTGCCAGAAGAAACGAAAAGCTCACCAAACTGCTTGAAGCCATCGGAGACCTGCCTTTCAATAACTTCCAGGACAGTGCCATTGATGCCTTTGGTGACGCATACGAATATTTGCTCACCATGTATGCCTCTAATGCCGGCAAGTCAGGTGGAGAGTTCTTTACTCCCCAGGAGGTCTCTGAGCTGCTTGCCCGCATTACAGTAGTAGGCAAAACCGAAGTCAACAAGGTCTATGACCCAGCCTGTGGCTCAGGCTCACTGCTGCTCAAGTTCGCAAAGATTCTCGGTAAAGACAATGTACGCCAGGGCTTCTTCGGTCAAGAGATAAACCTTACCACCTATAACCTCTGTCGCATCAACATGTTCTTGCATGACATCAACTACGAGAAGTTCTCAATCGCTCATGGAGATACCCTGTTAGACCCAGCACACTGGGATGATGAACCTTTCGAGGCAATAGTGTCCAACCCTCCTTACTCTATCCGCTGGGAGGGAGACGCCAACCCGCTGCTCATCAATGACCCCCGCTTTGCACCAGCCGGTGTACTGGCTCCTAAAAGCAAGGCAGACTTAGCTTTTACAATGCATATGCTGAGTTGGCTCTCAACTAACGGAACCGCTGCCATTGTCGAGTTTCCAGGAGTGCTCTACAGAGGCGGAGCCGAGCGTAAGATACGTAAATACCTGATAGATAATAACTTCATTGATACCGTTATCCAGCTACCCGCAGATCTCTTCTTCGGAACCTCGATTGCCACTTGCATCATAGTGTTAAAGAAATCCAAGTCCGACAACCGCATCCTCTTTATTGATGCTTCAGCCGAGTTTGAGCGCTCAGGAAACAAAAACACCTTAAGCAGTACCAACCAGGAAAAGATACTCGATGCCTACATAAACCGCACTGACATCGAATACTTCTCAAAACTTGTGGATAACAGCTCGCTTGCCGATAACGACTATAACATCTCAGTATCAAGCTATGTTCAACCCGAAGACACCAGAGAGGTAATAGACATTGGGGAGCTGAATGCCCAGATTGCAAATATTGTTGCCAGACAACAGGAGCTCCGCGTAGCAATTGATGCAATAGTAGCTGACCTGGAGGGCGAGCAGTGAACAGCGCCGAGCAGCTGATAGCAGACCTCTGTCCCGATGGCGTGGAGCATAAGGCGCTTAGGGAGGTTGGACAGTTTGTAAGAGGAAGTGGGCTACAGAAAAGCGATCTTACTAGCACTGGATTTCCGGCGATACACTACGGCCAAATTCATACGATTTATACAACTTGGACAGAGCAAACTGTTTCTTACGTAGAGCATGGTTTTGCGAAGCGACTTAGAAAGGCACTATCAGGTGCATTGATTATTGTTACTACGA
>WQXZ01000146.1 GCA_009781525.1 Coriobacteriia bacterium
ACAGGTAGATCAAACGGAGCATCTTCTACGCCAGAATCGGCAGAATCGACTGCTTGAATAGTGTAAGCCTGCTCAGTCGTGTCAGGAGTGTCTTCCTGCTCTACCTGCGCGGTTTCTGGTTCAATGGCTTCCTCTGGCTGACCTACTGGTTCTACCAGAGGCTCGTCTAGAGATGTTTCTTCTTGTTCAGCAGGTGGTGCCTCGGCTTCAGATGATGCTTCGAACTGTACTTCAGGGTGAAGCTCTGCATCTACCTCAGCTACCGCTGGTGTCTGATCTACTGGTTCGTCACCAGCAGCAGAGATCTGGTTGGCTTCACCTGCTGTAGTTGATGCTGCATCGCTCACTCTGGCAGCCTCACGCTGTGCCCTGGCTGCTTGCCTTCGCGCTTCGTCTTCTGCATCCAGCTGCTCTACGGTCTTACCTTCACGCTCAGCTTGTTCTTGCCGGCGGCGAGCACGTTCTTGCTCGACAGCAAGGCGACGTTCGGCTTCAGCATCTTCAAGGCGCTGACGTTCTTCTTCAGCTTGCTTCTCTGCTTCCAACTGGCGCTCAGCCTCAGCCTGAGCTACTCGCCCAGCCATCTCTGGTTCCAGCTGCTTACGGATACGGGCAACAAAAGCATCATTTAATGTCGATGAGTGACTCTTAACCGGAATCTTCATCTCGATCAAACGTGCCAGGAATTCCTTGTTTTCCATTCCGAACTCTTTGGCAAGTTCATGTACTCGCATATCAGCCATTAATCCCGCTCTCTAACACTTGAATAGTCTGACGGACACGTCTTACTGAAAGCTTTTTCTAATGCATACCACCCCTGGTCGGTAATCTTTATCTTCAACGCTCTGTCCAACAGTCGCTTGCGATAGGCTTGGCTGAAGCACGCTTCATCCTTGCATATGTAGGCTCCACGCCCCGGTGCCCTGCCAGATATATCAAGCCAAGCGCTGCCTTCAGGCATCTGTACAAATCGCACCAACGCTGATTTGTCGTCTGTCCTACGACAGGCTAAACAGGTTCTCATCGGTATCTTTGTCTTAACTTCTCGCATATATCGCAATTCTGTAGGGCTCTCTTGCTGCCTTCCCTTGTCACCTAGTCTTCCTGTAGTTCGGAAGCTTCGAATAGAGATAGCTCCTGGTCGTCATCGGACAGACTGACTGTTGTCTCAACAAGCAGCTCGTCGGTGATAAACACATCATCCTCGCTGATTTCGTCTTCGATATCACCTGGGTCTGTTCTGTCGTGTTGATGCAGGCGACAGAAACGACTGTCTTCCAGGGCGCGGTTCGGACACCGTAAGCCGGATTGGGAGACATACTCGCAACGACCATCTTCACTTCTGGTTATCTCATCCTCGTCGATCAATGAATCCGTAATGCCTGAAAGGTCACTGGCAAATGAGGATGACTTGATGTCGATATGCCAGCCGGTCAGCTTGGCAGCCAACCGAGCGTTCTGGCCTTCTTTACCAATAGCCAGCGACAGCTGGTCATCAGGAACAATTACTGTAGCATGGTTCGGTTTGTCTTCTGAGATCAGGACGTTTGTCACCTTTGCTGGTGACAGCGCGTTACGTACGTAGTTAGCCGGGTTCTCATCCCACTGAATAACATCGACCCGTTCACTTCTGAGCTCCTCGACCACCATGCGCACCCGTGAGCCCTTTGGTCCAACGCAGGCTCCGACCGGGTCAAGATTGTCATCGCGAGAAGCAACCGACACCTTTGACCTGGCTCCGGCCTCTCGAGCGATGTTCTTGATCTCAACAACGCCATCGTAGATCTCGGGAACCTCCATCTCAAACAGGCAGCGGATCAGGTCAGGATGCGAACGGGATACAACTATTGAAGGTCTGGTTGACTCGCTGCGCACGGCTCCCTCTCTGCGATTGGGATCGCGAACCTCGATGATGAGCGAGCGGAGGCGCTGGTTGTGGCGGTAGTGTTCGTTCTCTGGCTTCTCGTTGCGCTCTTCGGGGTAGCGTTTCAGATCGAAGTGTGGCAACTCGGCTTCGACTCCTTCGCGAATCTTGATTATCGTGAACTCGGGAGTCGACTGGATCACGCTGCCATTGACCAGCTCACCGATTCTTTCTGAGAACTCAGCATGGATCTGCTGCCTGCCGGCATCGCGAACGATGTTGGTGATGACACTCTTGGCGTTCTGTGCAGCGATTCGACTGACATCTGGCGGCGTGACATCGCGCTCTTCAAAGTCCAGGTACTCTCCTGTTTCTTCATCTGGCTCACCGATCGGAATCAGCTCGAAGACATAGATCTGCCCGTTCTCTCTATTGATTGTCACCCTTGTGCGCTTTTCTGGTAGATCCAAAATGCGCTCATAGCTTTCTGCGAGAGAGCGCTCCAGTCGCTCAAGCAGATACATCTGGTCGATATGCTTCTCATTTGCCAGTGCTTCTAACGCCATCATAAGAT
This sequence comes from Coriobacteriia bacterium, assembly GCA_009781525.1. Taxonomy (GTDB): domain Bacteria; phylum Actinomycetota; class Coriobacteriia; order Coriobacteriales; family UBA8131; genus WQXZ01. The sequence continues at coordinate 2,439 of WQXZ01000146.1, forward strand.
CTGATGCCATGGTTATCCCTTTCCCTCACTGAACTGCTTGGTCTGAACATGAGCCTTTTTGATCTTGTCCATGTCAATTTGTATATTCTTGCCGTCGATTTCTATGTAGATACTGTTCTCAGCAACGTCAGTGAGTGTTCCTGTCCAATTTGACCTTCCGTCGATTACTTCGGTTCTCAGCCTGACCGTTTGACCACAGAAACGCTCAAAGTGGCGCTTTGTGCGCAGTATACGGTCGATGCCAGGTGAAGAAAGCTCCAACCGATAAGCGCCAGGAAACGGATCGACCGATTCAACCAGTGGATCAACCCAAGCATTTGCTGCCGCCAATGCGTCAATCGTCACCACACCACTTTCATCGTCTGGTTCAATGTAGACACGCACTGTCGGCTGGCCGGATATCGTCAATAGCTCAACATCCACCAGCTGCATCTGATGTTCAGGTGCAGCGGCTTCAATCGCTTCTCTCAGTTGTCTAAGCTTTGCCTTTGGTGGCATCTTTCAAGCTTTCTCTTACATTTTCCTGATGGTCTGATCAGCGAAATCCGGTAAACCGCAACCGACCGAAACCAACTCTTCTGTCACTAATACCTTCCATTAACAAAAGAAAGCGGGGTCGCATCCCACTTTCTTGAAAAGAAAGAATTCCTTTGCACGGCTCAAGAAACAAGCCGACCGCAATAGCCATGCAATTGTAGCACAAGCCTATGCAGCAAGGTGCTAGGCCACTATTATTCAACCGAATCAGGCTGATTACCGCGTGCCAGTCAACTGCCAGTCTGCAGCTCCCCCTTGATTCGCCTCGTACTCGCACCCGCTGCCAAACCGGAAGCAGTTGGTGGCAAAAAATCGGCTTCGTCGGTGCCATTACATAGCACGAACAGCCTCAAACAGCAAAAAACCCCTTGTAGCTTTACATAATCTTTGATAATGCAAGAATTTATAGCTCAATGGCACCGACGAAGCCGATTTTTTGCCACCAACTGCTTCCGGTTTGGCAGAGGGTGCCTCGGCGGTGCTGAAAACGCAACCACCAAAAAAATGTGGAGAAAATCTTGCTTTTCTACTTGACAACCAAACGATTGTTAGGTTAAATATAATTGCACCTAACAAGCGATTGTTAGACTGTACTAGCTTGTTCAACGAATTGTCATCCGGGGAGGATACAAGTGAGAAGAGTGGTCAAAACACTGCTCATACTTCATTTAGCCGCTGCGTTGCTCATGGCAACACTGCTTCTCGTCGGTGACGCTATGTTTTCTGTTGAGAGTAGTTTCCCGCCTCTAGCAGATTCCGAACGGCCAGACCATCCTGGAAACACCTTACCTCAGTGACACATCCCTCATGCTGCAGGTAAAGCAGTCTGTCACTCGATATGTGTAAGTCTGGCCGTTTCGGAACTGCCTAGGGATAGACGTCAGACAAAACTGACTGTCTCGCGCTTGGGAGGGGGTGCAAGGCCATGCGGTTACCAATTCACTAGCTCTTTACCGCATGGCCTTGTATATTATCCCCCAGTTTCAAGCGAAAGCGACTGGAGCTTTGGCTCAAGTCACCTTCGATAACACGCTTTTCCAAGTTATCAGGCGGCTATCTTCAGCCGTCTTCTTCTTTCGATTTCGATACAAGCTACGCCTACCGACAGCAAAACGACTACAGCAATAGAACCGATCTCTGTAAAAGAATCTC
>WQXZ01000147.1 GCA_009781525.1 Coriobacteriia bacterium
ACTAAGTGACTATGTGCATTGGTTCAACAACATTAGAATACACTCGACACTGGGATATCTGACACCGGTGGAATTCAGGGAGAAAGACTTAATTATTATGTCTAAATAAGTATTGACAATCCACGATGTATCCAAAGCCCAACTCTTCAAGCTCTGTGAGGTTTGCACCGGAGAGCATGGCAGCATCTGCTACAACTGTGACACCGGCAAGACCATGGCGGGAAATGAAGCTCTCAAGCACCGGTACTATGGTCTTCACTTCGGCTTTGTTACCCTCAAAGCTAGCTACTTCAAGTGGCATCCCGTTCCTGTCTATCAAAAGACCGACTACGATCTGTGGGTCGAGCCTGCGCTCCTTTGATGGACCACTCTTTCTGTAGTCATCCTCTTTTTGGCTCTCGAAGTAAAGTGTTGTGACATCGTAGAGTACCAGTGAGAGTGCACTTGTTGAAGAATTCTGCAAAGCAGCAACGCTTAGACTGGAGCGGTAATCCTTGGCTATGGAGCGCTTCAGTGACCTGTGTATCGTCGTATTTGATGGAGGAGTGATACCAAGCTCATCTAAGACCCTGATCGTGTCTAGTTTGCTTGTAGGCTCGATGATCCTCGCTAAAACCAACTGTTTGAACACCTTGTCCTCTATAGCGTCAAAGCCCAGCCTGTCATAGACAAGACCCAGTGTCTCGTAGAGTAGCTTGGAGTATGTCTTCTCAAGTGTATAGCCGATAGCATTCGTTGGGAGACCATCAGCGAAGACATCGAGTGTGAGCTGGTGCGCGTTTATTGTCTGATTGGCTAGAGCGATGAGTGTATCTAAATCATCTGCAGTATGGGCAGTACCGATGTGTACGGTACGCTCTACTTTCCTGCCACGCTTGTAGATGACCTGGACGACAGTGCCGCCGCTTTTGACTGAGTATTTCCTGATGAAGACAGACACAAATCCAATTATAAGGTGATATTGCTCAAAATGAAGAACCACAAGGAACCACATTTCTCGTGTTTTTCACGAGGGCCCAGTCCATCTACCTGCAATTATATTCATTCAGCTATCTGTTATTCAGAAAGGGTGGTCAAGTCAGGTACTAATCAAGCAGCGGCAACCGAAGTATCGCAAACTGCTTGAGAAGTATGGAGAAGGTATGGATGAGCTAACAGTAGCCGAGCAGCTAGGTGAGGCAGAGTAGGAGTTTTACCAATTGGTGGGACAAATCAATCGCTTGGTGGGGTGCTTTGATAGTTAATCAGCCAACTGACCTCATTCTCACTGCTCGTCTCTAAAGGGTTTACCAGGTAAACGATTCCAACCGGAATCTCCGCAGCAAAATAGATCTTTGCATTCAGAACCTCACCAGGAGCTAACTGGCGTCCTTCGATTCCGCTGGTAAGGCTGTTTCCACTGTCAGTCTGCCCGATATAGCACTCTTCAAAACCTCCACCTGCAGTTCGCATCACCCATTGGGTATTAAGCAGACGCTGAGTAGTTGATGACCGATTGTATATCTGAACAGTTGCTTCATAGATCGGTCGCCCATCGGCAGCTGTCAGCTCTTGGGTCACAGCAATCAGGGTGATTACCATTCCGTCACAGTCAACAGTGGTACCGATCGGCAGCTCTGCAGTGTCGTTTCGCCCGATTAAGCCGTATGACACCGGAGGACGTGATTCTGGTCCAGGGAATTGGGCTGCAATTGGATCGTAGAAGAATATAAAATAGATCGCGCCAGCACCTAAAAATGCAACTACGCCAAGCCAGAATACGAATGATTGGTAAAAGGGAATCAGGCTCTTTCCGCAATATGGACAACGCTTTGCGTTGCTGACAACACGCGAACCACAACGCCTGCAGCGCATGATTTTGCGAGAGAAGGTGGTCGCTATCGGTGTGCGGTCGCGGCTACCATAACGCTGACCGGTTCCCGAACGACTGCCTCCATCAGCAATTCGCAGGTTGGTCGGTCGTATTCGGTCAGAATCAGGCACAAAAAATCTCCACTGCTTTGGCTGCCATTGTATTAATTTTACCTTATTAAGAGATTATTAGCATAGTATCCGCTTTTTCGATAGTTTCGGTGCCTGTGCGACTGAGCAGGCACAACGCATTTCTACCATGCTCATTTATGAGACAATGAATCGATGCAGAACCTCACAGAAACCAAACCGAACTGGATAAGCAGTAGCGCTGATAATAACGCTGTCTCAGCTTTGGTAGAAGAGTTCGGGCTAAGTTATTTAGTCGCGCTGATTCTGGTAAGCCGTGGGTTAACCGACTCTCAAGGTGTGGATAAGTTCTTAAATGCCAGCCTTGAAACCATTGAGTTCAAAGCGGCAGATATCATCGGTCTTCCCGCAATTGCTGATGTCCTGGCACAGGCTGTCATGCAGCAGAAGCGAGTATTGGTATTCGGTGATTTTGATGTTGACGGAGTCTCATCAACTGCCCTGCTGTACTCTGCCTTACAAGAGCTTAATGCCGACGTGAGCTGGATAATTCCGTCACGCGTATCGGAAGGCTATGGACTAACCGAGAAGGTGCTTCCGAGGGTTCTTGCAATGAAACCTGATGTAGTTGTCACTGTTGATTGCGGAATCTCATCAGCTGTAGAAGCTCAACTCCTAACCGTAAATGGTATTGAGCTCCTGATAACTGACCATCATGAAGCTAGTCCGCAACAGACCCCCCAGGGTGTTTTGATTGCTGACCCGAAGCTGAATTCAACCAGCTATGGCCAGATTCTCTCAGGTGCGGGAGTTGCCCTGGCTCTGGTGAAACTTGTTGGTGAAATACTGGGTAAGCCCGAGCTCTGGCTTAGCTACACAGATCTTGCTTCACTCGGTACGATAGCTGATATAGTGCCATTGCTCGACATTAATCGGGCATTGGTGCGCGCGGGGCTTGACAGGATAAATAACGCTCCGCGTCCCGGTCTCTGGGCTATGACTGAGGGCGAACGACGAAACGATAGCTCAAGCACCATGACCCTTTCTGCTACCGACCTTGCATTCGGAATAATTCCTCGATTGAATGCAGCAGGTCGATTAGGGGATGCAACTGAAGCAGTTGAGATACTATTAACAGATGACCACACAAGAGCATCTGAACTTTCTGACTACTTAACAAGTCTAAATCTTGAACGACGTACTATAGAAGCTGGTATGACCAGGCAAGCTATCGCTCAGGCGACAAAAAGCTTCCAGCCAGACAGTAAACTGGTAGTGGTCGCAGGCGAGAACTGGCATGAGGGTATCCGCGGAATAGTTGCCTCCCGTCTCACCAACCATTTCGGTGTGCCAGCGATTGTTTTTTCATTGGTAGACTCTGAGGCACGAGGTTCCGGTCGTAGTGTCGGTATGGTAAATCTGCACTCTGCTCTTGAAGCTGTAGCTGACATAACCCTACGATATGGAGGACACGAATCAGCTGTCGGGGTCACCGTTGCAGCTGAGGACATACCTGTGTTCACTGAACGCTTACAGAGCTACCTTGCCGAGCTTTCCGACGATCTATTTCAACCACCAATAAATGTCGATGCTCAGATTTCGTTGAATAGGCTTGACTGGCAGTCGGTTGTCGACCTCAACGTCTTAGAGCCTTTCGGCCAAGCTAACCCACAGCCGATATTCGTAACTAAACCAGCCAGGATCAAAACGCCGCAGACTGTTGGCAGCGCAAAAAACCATCTGTCTTTCACCGCTGACGATGGGTCAGCAAAGATCAGAGCGATCTGGTTCAACTGTCCGATAATTGAGCAGATGATTGAAGCTCACGGCTTGCATGAACTGGTTTTTACCGCTCAAGCTGATCTTTATCGAGGTAATCGCACGCTGCAGCTCAGGGTTACTGACGCTTATACACCAACAGCAGCCACTGCTCTTGTCAGCGCGTTTCCTGAACTTGAATCAGGGCTTTACCAAAGCCAGGCAGAGGCGCTGAGCCTTCTTGACCAAGGCAGTTCACCGCTGGTATTGATGCCTACCGGACGAGGGAAATCCCTGATATTTCAATTGCATGCAGCACGTCTTGCACTTAGAAAAGGCGCTGTATCGATTTTCGTATACCCACTACGTGCCTTGATCAACGATCAACAGCGCCACCTACTTGACCGCATGCAAGGCATTG
>WQXZ01000148.1 GCA_009781525.1 Coriobacteriia bacterium
ATGCCTTTGGGGACATCGATAGTTACATGCTGGCGATCTGGCAGGCGACCTTGGCCATCGCAGTCGGGACAAGGGATGTCGATTTTCTCGCCGGTTCCACCGCAGTCGGGGCAGACGCTTTGGGTCTGCATCTCGCCTAAGAAGGTTGCTTGCACACTGATTACGCGGCCGCTACCGTGGCAGGTCGAGCAGGATACAGTCTGCCCGCCAGGACCGATACCGGATCCGCTGCATCTTTCGCAAGGTGCAAGACGGTCGTAGACGATCTCTTTCTTAATACCGATTGCTACTTCTTCCAAGGTCAGCTTCAAGCCAACGCCCATGTCGCGACCTTCACGCCGCAGGCTGGCGCGGCCGTAGAATCCGCCGCCGAAGAACGAGCTGAAGATGTCGCCCATGCCAAAACCGGAGCCGAACAGGTCGCTGAAGTCAACGTATTGGTAGCCACTATCACTTCCGACTGTGCCAAAGCGATCGTATTGGCTGCGTTTGGTTGCATCGGACAGCACATCAAAGGCCTCAGAAAGCTCCTTGAAGCGATCCTCTGCATCTGGTGCCTTGTTCACATCGGGGTGAAGCTCGCGTGCCTTGCGATAGAAAGCCTTCTTGATCTCAGCCTCGGTAGCATCGCGACTGACACCAACAACTTCATAATAATCACGGGGCACTGTTGTTCACCTGGCTCTCTTATATCAATCGTGCAATGCTGTCTAGCACAGCTAAAGCTCGCCTATATTCCATTCTGGTCGGTCCAAGCAGACCGAAAATCGCAGTGCGTCCTTCCTGGCGACGCAGCAGCAGGGTGTAGTTTGCCAAGACACCACTGGTCTCAAGACCTATCAAAACGCTCAGGTCGCTTGATCGCAGACCACTCTCCATCATCATAATCAGGCTGTCCTGATCTTCAATCAGCACCATCAATGGCAGCAGGTTGTTGGAGTCGCTGAACTCCGGCTGCGCCATCAGGCGGGACATCCCTCTGACTATCAGCCCAAGATGCCCCTCACGATCCCAGAAAAGTGACAGCAGCCCTGTGGTCTTTGAGAGCACCTCAAGCACCTGCCTGATCTGCGCGTGCCCAGTCAGCGGTATACTGTCAGCGATCTGAGCTGTGATTGCAGTTTCATTGCTGGCTTCTGTTGCGATTTCGTTAGCGATCTGGGTAGCTGGGTTTTCGTGGAATGGAGTCGAAGCGGTCAGAGCCTGTGGGCTAAGAAGAAGGTGGTTAACAAAGAACCGATACCCCTGGTTAGTCGGAATCCGGCCAGCTGAGGTGTGCGGAGAAAAAGCCAGACCCTGGTTCTCAAGTCCGAGTAGCTCATTTCTGATCGTAGCGGCAGAAACTCCAGGCAGATAGTGCCTCGCAAGCACCGAAGAGCTGACAGGCAAAGTGGTGTGCACATGCTCGTCAACCAAAGCATTCAAAACCCGTGTGCGTCTGACGCTGAGCAAATCATCCCCTCTGTAGTTCGGATATCGAGAAACAGTTATCCAAGATAATAACAGTGCGAATGCCTGCCTGCAGGAAGTGAGGACAAGCGTCATGGAAGTGTTGCGTATTATGGGGATAAGGTCACGCGCTACGCGCTTGTGTCGAGCGCGCTTTTCGCCTTTTCACCAACCGGTAAAGCCCTTACTCTGCAAGAGACCAGATTCGGCCGAAGACCATGTTTGCCAGAAGCCATCCCTGCGAAGACAGTCGATAGTGCTCAGCCTGCTGTTCGATCAAACCTGAACCAATCAGCTCAGCCAGACATTGCTCAAGTCCTGGTAGCAGTTGCCTGCTTTGGTTGACCTTGCCTACATGTACGCCTTGCATCAGACGCAGTCCGAGCATGATATCCTCAGCTGCCTGACTCATGTTGTCAAGACGCTCGATCTCCTCCAGATCCGAGAAGCGTACCCTGACCCCATCACACATTGCCATGCCTATCGCTCCCCTGCCAAGCCCCAGATAGGGCAATCCAGTCCAGTAGGCCTGGTTATGCCTTGACTGAAAACCATCGCGTGCGAAAGACGCGATCTCGTAGTGCGTAAAGCCTGCCGTTTCAAGCAGAGTTTTGCATAGCTCGAGCAAATCGGCTTGCGTATCATCATCAGCAACCCGAACCTCACCCGCCTCGACTGCTGCTTCGAGCAGAGTACCCTCCTCTACAGTCAGAGGGTACACACTGATGTGATTGATGCCGAGTTCAACTGCAGTCTGCAGGTTGGCAGTCAAGTTCTGCGCTGTCTGCAACGGAATCCCACACATCAGATCGATACTGATGTTATCGACATAGGGCTGCACCAACTCTATCGCTGCTACTGCCGACCTGGCATCATGTACTCTGCCCAGCGCTTGCAGCTCGGAATCGATAAAGCTCTGTATGCCCAACGAGACACGATTCACGCCGAAGCCAGTAAACAGTTCAAGCATCGATTCGGTCACAGAGTCCGGATTGCACTCCACCGTGAACTCGTCAACAGCTGCCAAATCCAGCGATTCCTGTAACGCCAGAAACACCTGCTTTAGCCTTGACGCTCCGATAAAGCTTGGAGTTCCGCCGCCGATATAGACAGTCTGAATCTGCTTTAGCTGTCCTCTCAGAGCAGCCTTCTCAAGATCGCGTACCAAGCCGCTGACATGCGCATCTATGCGCTCATCAGCGAAATCAGCTGCCTCGGTCACAAAGTCACAATACAGGCATCGCTTACGACAGAACGGCACATGCATGTATAAAGCCTTATAGTTCGGTTCAGATTCAGGTGGATAAAACCCCATCACGCCCTCCAGTTAAGCCAAGAACAAATGCCTGGCAGGGCACAAGGCGTGGTTTTATTCCCAGTGTCAGAATAATTGCTCATTGGTGGCCAGCGTCTCGAGCTCGTCTAATAGGTTCAGGTAGTCAGCCAGGGCAACGCATTGGTTTACTCGGCGGCGGAGCTCGGTGGCTCCACGGATGCCTTTGAAGTACCAGGTAATGTGGCGACGCATGCTTGGCAGTTGGTGTGGGAACAGTTGCACCAGGTCTGTCAGGTGATCGCGAGCTACGCCGATCTTGGTTGCCAGCGTTGGCTGCGCGATATCTTGTGGTGAATCGACTGAACTGCCAGCTGCCAGTGCTGCTTTGGCTTGAGCGAACAACCAGGGGTTGCCTTGGGCGCCACGGGCTATCATCACTGCGTCTGCACCCTGCTCAAGCAGGTAGTGCATGATGTCGGAGATTGCGTAGACGTCTCCACTGGCAATCACAGGAATGCCTACAGCAGCTTTCACCCGGCCAATAACGTCCCTGTCGGCATAGCCACTGTAGAACTGGGTTGCCCAGCGTCCGTGCACAGCAACCGCTGACGCACCTGCTGCTTCAGCCATCTGGGCGAAGGTAGCTGCGGTCTCCTGGCCCTGCTCAAAGCCGCGGCGGAACTTGACCGTTACAGGAAGGTCGACTGCGCTGACTACAGATGCGATGATGCGCTCAGCCAGCGCTGGCTCACGCATCAGAGCAACTCCCTCGCCTTTACCAGCGATCTTTCGGGTCGGGCAGCCCATGTTGATGTCAATCAGGGCAATGTCATCTGCGTGCTCATGGCTTAGTCTGGCAGCTTGATCAGCCAGCACATCCGGGTCTTTTCCGAACAGTTGAAGGGCGAATGGCTTCTCAGCTTCTTGAGCATACAGCAGGTCGTAGCTTTTGCGCCCTCTTTGCGACAATCCGACAGCTGAGATCATCTCAGAGTAGGTCAGGTCGGCACCATGCTGTTTGCAGATGCGGCGGAATATCGGGTCATTGACACCTGCCATCGGTGCTAGCAGAATCGAGTTGTTGAAGGTTATGCTGCGTGCCATTTTTGGCTATACCTTTTGTCGAACCTTGCGCTGAAGTGCTTTCGCAGGCCGATCAGCTGCCAAAAGACGAGTCATCAGACTTAAGTATTGCCATAAAGGCTTCCTGAGGAACCTCGATGTTGCCGATAGCCTTCATACGCTTTTTGCCAGCCCGTTGCTTTTCAAGCAGCTTACGCTTGCGACTGATGTCGCCGCCATAACACTTTG
>WQXZ01000149.1 GCA_009781525.1 Coriobacteriia bacterium
AAACCATACCGAAAGCAAAGAGCAGAACAGCGGCAAAGAATGTCGGTATCACCCATTTACGCTCATTAGGTTCCAGCGCCGGCAGAAAGAAACCAAGAATCTGCCAAATCCAAACCGGGCAGGTGATCAATACTGCGAAGTAGAAAGAGACCTTAAACCGTAAAACAAACCCAGCAAGAGGTGAGAGCACGTATATCGACGTTTTTAAATCATCCAATGTGTTTGCGGTATCTCCGTTAAGCAAGAACTTTGACACGGGTTGCATCAAAAAGAAAACCAGCTCAGCAGATAAAAACAGGTAAAGCGTACAGCTTGCTACCAGCAGGGCAACAACAATTACAGTGATACGTCTTCGAAGCTCACTAAGGTGATCGAACAAGGGCATCTGAGCAGATCCAACAGGCATGTCGTCTATCCTCCCCTGCTCTGCTCGGTGCTCTCTGGTTTGGTAGAGTCATCATCAGGCTGCGCGAAGCCAGTAGTCTTCAGACTTGCTGCATACTCCGCCTCAAGTCTGGCTTTGCGTGCGGCAAAGCTTTCACGTTCCTGGTTGCCAGAAGGTGCTGCGGCACTGGAAGCAGCGACTATTCTTCGTTGTTTTGCCTCTGCTTGTATCGCTGTTTCCAGCTCAGCGCTGCTGGGCTTTTCGCTGCTTGTTGCGGTGTCTTCAGAAGTCAGGTTACCATCGGCAGCAGCCTCAGTCTGCTCGTCAGCTGAATCTGTGGGTTTATTTGAGTCGGCTGCTCCCGAGCTGTCATTCAAAATCGTGGCAAAAGGATTCACCAGAGGCTCCAGATCCTTCAAAGGATCCATTACCTCTTCTTTGATAACCTTATTCATCTGCTCTTGAGCATTTTGGAACTGTCTTAAGAACTGCCCAAGGGTTCGGGCAATCTCTGGCATCTTGTCTGGTCCGAAAACCAGGAAGGCAAAAAGCAATATAATCGCAAGTTCTGTTCCACCAATACCAAACAACTGAATTCCTTAATAACACAAAACCGTGAGTCCATTAGTTCATGCAGCTTTTAAGATAGTAGCCACAACTCTACTGAACATCAACCTTGTCAACCGAATAAAAAGTCAAAACAGAGCACAGCTTGAGCAGCTGCTAAGTCCCATGCCGGCTGTTGGAATGATCATAGCCAGAATCAGTAATATACTGATGATAATCTGAACACGTCTACCACGATTGCCCGAACGGACAGGTGTGCGCTGGCTCGAACCAGCGTTACTCTTGCTTTTTCGGTTTTTCGATCGAGCACTCATAGCATCCTAGATCATCTCTGGCTTATCGACTGACTTGCAGTCAGTGCTAGTCCCGCAGTTTCAGCCGCATTTCTTCAGCTCTGGCCAACACTCTGTCACGGTCAACACTATGTAGATGCTGACCGCCACCCCGATATAGTACTTCACCTCCGACCATTGTCATTAAGATGTTATCTGGCCCTGCAGTGTGAACTATTGCCGAATTCGGGTCATGGGTGGGCGCTTGAGATGATGCGGAAAGGTCGATAGCGATGATATCGGCGTGCTTGCCAACCTCAAGAGAGCCAACTGAATCAGCTAAGCCAAGCGCTTCAGCAGCACCTAGAGTCGCCATCCTGACCAGTTGTGACGATGTTAGAAAATCGCTCTTATGATGAAGCGCACGCTGTATTAAGAGCGTCATACGCATTTCAGCAAACAGATCGGTTGTCGACGAAGCTGCTGGTGAATCGGTTCCCAGTCCCAATCTCAATCCGGCTTTGATGAATTCAGCAACAGGAGCGACACCCATCCCCAGTTGAGCATTGCAGCGAGTGCAGATAGCAACAGCAACATCGTACTGCTCAAGAAATCCGATATCGTCCTCATCCACATGAACACAGTGAATCGCCAGTAGATTGGGTACCTGGAAGAGACCCCAATTCAGGATGTAGCGGATCGGAGATACACCGGTTGCCAACCATGGCGGCATATCGATGCCGTAGCCACGTTGCATTTCTGTGGTATGCACTGAGAACAGCGAAGAGCCGTAGCGAATAAAATCGTACTCTTCCTGCGAGCCAGCGAGATGTACTGCTACAGGGGTGCCACCCATGGCATAATCGCGGATTTCATTGAAAACCTGCGGATGGCACTTGTATAGCGCCTCGGGTGCGATACCGATGAATTGATGCCCATCCTTGGCAAGTGCTTTCCAGCGCTCGATATCTTCGTAGGCTTCATCCAGGATACGAGGAACTTCCTGTTTCTCCATAGTACCGACTTCGCGATAAAAGATACCGCGCAGTCCAACAGCTTTTGCTGCCAATAGCGAAGAACCAGTGCGAGTGATATCCGCAACAGTTGTTATTCCGGCTCTGACTGTCTCAAGGGCACCGAGCAGCGCACTGTCCAGCCAGTCACGATCGTTGAAAGCCTGCTCTTTTTCTGTCAGAGCAATCTTCCAGTCAGCATATGGTACATCCTGAATCAGACCACGCATTGCTGAGTACTCGAAGTGTGAATGCGTGTCCACTAAGCCGGGCATTAACGCGGCCAGCCCGAAATCGGTTCGTGGCTCGTCTGGGTTTGCTTTTATCAATACATCAGCTGAACCAACAGCAGATATGCGCCCATCTTTGACCAGGACTGCGCCGTTTTCAATATGAGGTGCACTAACAGGTAAAACATATCTTGCTAACAGCAGCATGTTGACCTCCTAAGGTCTACTAATCGATCCAGCAGGACAGTATCAGTGTAAGTGTACTCAAACTTCGTGTACTCAAACGCCAGATGGTATAAAGATACATTATATTCTTCGTGATAGAATACTTCTACTTGTTTCAGGGCGAGGTGTAACTCCTCACCGGTGGTGATGCGGTTTGATTCGGTTAACCGCCAGTCCACGAGCCTTATCTGATGGCAGACTCCGTGCGAATCGGAGACCGACGGTTAAAGTCCGGATGAAAGAAACAGAGGTTTATGTCTAACATAGAGTTTCAGACGGTTACCTATCGGTATATCGCGTCAAATAGCAAAGCAAAGACCAAGGGTGACGCTCCGCCAGCTGCTTCGACAACCGAAGAGCGATTTTATCCACATGATATTGCTGACGAAAAGCAAAGGCTTGGAGCAATCGAAGATGTCTCGATTACGATAGAGCAGGGCGAGTTCGTTGCCGTTATCGGGGCGAACGGCTCTGGGAAGACCACTTTTGTCCGGCATATCAATGCGCTTTTGACTCCTGATTCGGGTAGGGTTTTGGTTGCTGGTTTTGACACCTCGGATGAGGAGACCTTGTTTCAGGTGCGTTCGCATGCTGGCATGGTGTTTCAGGATCCGAACACGCAGATTGTTGCCAGCGTTGTTGCTGACGACGTGGCTTTTGGTCCTGAGAACCTGAACGTGCAGCACGATGAACTGTCTGCGCGGGTCGACCAGGCTTTGGATGTTGTGAGTATGTTGGGTTTTGCTGAGGCAGACCTCTCTACCTTATCGGGTGGTCAGCGCCAGCGGGTATCGATTGCAGGTATTCTGGCAATGCAGCCGGATGTGCTGATACTTGATGAGCCGACTTCGATGCTTGATGTGCGCGGCAGGCAGGCTGTCAGGCAGATCATGAGTGACTTAAATGACAGTGGCATGACTATTATTCTGATTACCCATTCGATGGAAGAAGCGGTTAGTGCCAAGCGGATCATCGTTTTTGATCAGGGACGCGTGGTTTTAGATGGTACCCCTGAACAGGTATTCAGCCGCTACCGATTGCTGCTGGAGCTGGGTCTGGATGTTCCATTTAGCTTGCAGCTTAGCGACGCTTTGGCGCAATATGGGCTCTCTGTCACGAGCAGCCTGGATGCAGATGACTTGAAAGAGCAGTTATGCAACTGGTATTTGACAGAGTAAGCTACAGATACCTGACCGCAGCAGAGGATCTCTTTGCCCTGCATGACATCAGCCTTGAGGTGAACACAGGTGATTTTCTGGGCGTCATCGGTCACAGCGGGTCGGGCAAGTCAACCTTGATACAACTGGCGGCTGCATTGATTCAGCCGACCGAAGGCAGGGT